>CAMVNL010000078.1 GCA_947168785.1 uncultured Clostridia bacterium
CTTGCGACTGCGGCGCAACGCGCCGCCTCTGGCGACTGGCGACTGTTTGTCGCGCGATCAGCGCGACAAACCCCAATTGTTCTGCCCCACAAAAAAATCATCCCCCTGCGGGTCAATCCGCAAGGGGATGTGTTGTTTTATGATGGGGTTCAGTGCCAGAGGAGGAGCAGCAGGGTGATGACAATGGCGGCGGCCGCCACGAAAATGCCGGCGATCAGCAGGGTGGCGCCGATGGCGCCGCGCACGTAGGAACGGCGTTCCTCCTTCGTCAGCTCCAGCTCCGGCTGCGGCTGCGCCGAGGCGTCGGGCTCGCCGCTTTCCTTTTTTCGCTTTGGCAGGCGGGGCAGCAACATGGGCTGCCGCTGCAGATCGCTCATATCGGCGATCACTCTGCCGTCGTCATCATCATAATTACGCTGGCGCATCAGATACCTCCGGATTTGTCTAGCGGCAAGCTAAATTTGCCTTATGGCAAGCTAAATTGAAAACCTGCGGTTTTCAGCTAAATTGTTCGCTGACGCTCACAGCGAAATTGATGCCCGAGGCATCAGCTAAAGTTGATTCGCCTGACAGCTCGGCGAAGCCAAATTTAGCTGCGAAGCAATTTAGCACGACCGCAGGTCGTATTTCGCTCGTTTCATCGGAACGAATTTAGCTGCGCGTCAGCGCAATTTAGCTGTGGCAAAGCCGCTTATTTATCGTACAAATGGCACACCACATAATGCCCGGGTTCGATCTCTCTCTGCACCGGGGCTTCCGTCTTGCAGCGCTCCATGCAGTTGGCGCAGCGGGTGTGGAATTTGCAGCCCTCCGGCGGCTTGGCCGGGGAGGGGATGGAGCCCTCCAGCACGATGCGGTTCATCTTGATCGTGGGATCGGGGATCGGTATCGCCGAGAACAGCGCCTTCGTGTAGGGGTGCAGGGGATTGTCGAAGATATCCTTCGTGGTGCCGTATTCCACCAGGCTGCCCAGGTACATGACGCCCACCGTGTCGGAGATGTGCTCCACCACGGAGAGGTCGTGGGAGATGAACAGGTAGGTCAGGCCGTATTTTTCCTGTAAATCCCGCAGCAGGTTGATGATCTGCGCCTGAATGGACACGTCCAGGGCGGAGACCGGCTCGTCGCAGACGATGAACTTGGGGTTCAGGGCCAGCGCTCTTGCGATGCAGATGCGCTGCCGCTGGCCGCCGGAGAACTCGTGGGGATAGCGGTCCTTGTGGAAGGGCTGCAAGCCGCAGTTGTCCATCACCTGGTCGATATAGTCGTCAAACTCGGCCTTGGGCACGATCTTGTGTTCCCGCACGGCCTCGCCGATGATCTCGCTGATGGGAAGCCTTGGGGAGAGGGAGGAGAAGGGATCCTGAAAGATGATCTGCATCTGGGTGCGCATGGCGCGCAGCTCCTTGTTGCTGAGGTCGAAGACCTCCTTGCCCTCGAACAGCACCTGCCCGTCGGTCTTGTCTTTATAAAGGCGCAGGATCGTCCGTCCGGTGGTGGTCTTGCCGCAGCCGGATTCACCCACCAGGCCCATGGTGGAACCCTTTTTCAGGTTGAAGGTGACGCCGTCCACGGCCTTCACCTGGCCCACCACGCGCATACCGTCCTTGATGGGGAAATACTTTTTCAGCGCGTTGACCTGCAACAGGTATTGATCGTCCACCTGCACCGGCGTGAACGTGCTTTGGTCTTTCTTACGGTCAGCCATTGTCCTTCCCCTCCTTGACGTCATAATAGCGGTAGCAGGTCACCTTGTGGGTGGGCGAGATGCTGATCTCGTGCGGGTATTCGCCGTCGCACGCCGCCACGCACTTTTCGCAGCGGTCCTTGAAATAGCAGTAGTCCGGCATGTTGACGGGGTTCGGCACCTTGCCGGGGATGGAATAGAGCATATCCACCTTTTTGCCGACCACGGGCTTGCTGGCCATGAGGCCGATGGTGTAGGGGTGGCAGGGATTGCTGAAAATCTCTTCCGCGGTGCCCTTTTCCACGATGCGGCCCGCGTACATGACCACCACGTAATCCGCCATTTCGGCGATGACGCCCAGATCGTGGGTGATGAGCATGATGGAGGAGTTGATTTTATCCTTCAGCTGGCGCAGCAGGTCGAGGATCTGCGCCTGAATGGTCACGTCCAGCGCCGTGGTGGGCTCGTCCGCGATGATGAGCCGCGGGTTGCAGGCCAGCGCCATGGCGATGACGACCCTTTGGCGCATGCCGCCGGACAGCTCGTGGGGGAACATGTTGTAAACGCCCTCGCTGTTGGCAATGCCGACCATCTCCAGCAGTTCGATGGTGCGCGCCTTGATCTGCTCCTTGGTGCGGTGCTCTTCGTTGTGAAGCGCCAGCACCTCGTCCACCTGCGCGCCGATGCGGAACACCGGGTTGAGGCTGGTCATGGGCTCCTGAAAGATCATGGAGATCTGGTTGCCGCGGATGTGCTGCATGGCCTCAATGGGGGTCTTGGCGATATCCACCGCCTTGTCGCCCAGGTTCATGCGGATCTCGCCGCTGACGATCTGCCCCTGGGGGCGCTGCAGCAGCTGCATGATGGAAAGGCTGGTGACGGATTTGCCGCAGCCGGATTCGCCCACCACGCCCACGGTCTTGCCGATGGGCACCTCGAAGCTGACGCCGTCCACCGCCTTGACGGTGCCCACGTCCGTATAGAAATAGGCGTGCAGGTCGTCGATCTCAAGGGTGTTGGCGGGGTTGTGCATGGTGGTGCGGTATTCGCTTTCCGGCACGTTCTTCCGCTTGTGCTGTTTTTCAAATGCATTGGTTATCTTGCGGTTCGCTTTGGAGATCCGGCGGGATTCCTTTGCGGAGAGATAGCCTTCGTTCTTTTTCTTAGCCATGTCGTTCCCTCCTTCTCAGCGCTTCATCTTCGGGTCAAAGGCGTCGCGCAGGCCGTCGCCCACAATGTTGAACGCCAGAACCGTCATCAGCAGCAGCACGCCCGCGGGAATCCAGATGTTCCAGTAGTGGGTCAGCACGAACACGTTGTTGACGTCGTTGATGATATTGCCCCAGGAGGCGAAGGGGAAGCGCACGCCGAGCCCCAGGAAGGAGAGGGTAGCTTCGGTGATGATGGTGCCGCCCAGCCCCATGGTCATGACCACGATCAGCTGCGGGATGACGTTGGGGATCAGGTGCTTGAAGATCCGGCGGCGGACGCTGATGCCGCAGGCCTCGGTGGCGGTCATGAACTCCTGCTCACGCAGGGAGAGGATCTGGCCGCGGACCAGCCGCGCGGTGCCCGCCCAGCCGAAGAAGCCGAGGATGAGCATCAGGTAGAGCATACGGACGGAGGATTCCACGTTGGCCGCGTCCATGGCCGCGCCGAGGATGATGATGACGGGCATGGAGGGGATGCAGTAGAACACGTCCACGATACGCATGATGAGGTTATCCACCCAGCCGCCGAAGTAGCCGGAGATGCCGCCCATGATGACGCCGATGATGGACTCGATGAACACGACGATGAAGCCGATGATGAGGGACACGCGGCCGCCGTACATCAGGCGGGTGAGCATATCCATGCCGTTGCGGTCGGTGCCCAGCCAGTGTTCTTTGGTGGGGGCGGCGTAGGTGTCGAACACGGTGGTGTCGGTCTCCTTCATCACGTCCCAGGACTTGGTGCCGGCGTTGTAGGTCAGCACGTATTCGCAGGCCTCGCCATTCTCGTCGGTGTAGGCGAACTCGGTCTGGCCCGCTTCCAGCGCGTCGATCAGCTTCGTCTTGAAGTCGCGGGTCAGGAACACGTCGCCCATGACGGCCCGCACGACGTACTCGCTGACGTAGGCCACCTCCGCGCCGTCGGCGGCGAAGACCACGCCGTCCTTATCGACGGTGTACGTCTGCCCTTCGGCGGTGAAGGACGTCTCGCCCGTGGCCTTGGCAAGCAGGGCGCCGTAGGTGAATTCAAAGGAAAGCTTGTCGTTGGAGGTGGAGGAGCTGACCACTTCTTTCGTGGCGATGCCGATAAGCGCGCCGCCGGTGTGAACGGCGTAAATGTCGTCGGCCAGCTTTTCCAGCGTATAATCCGTGCCGCTGTAGTTGAAGGCAGCCTCGTTCTTGGTGATGGCCAGGAAGGTCTGGGCCTGTACGATGCCGGTGAACTTTTCGGCGTCGTTGACGGTGTAGCGCCATTCCTCGTTGCGCACCACGCCGGCGTAGGCCTTGGACTGCTGGTCCACGCGGTAGAACTTCTGGTCTTGCTTATAGGGGCTGACCATGCCGCCGATGAAGGAGAAGGCGAACATGGCGATCAGCACCGCAAGGCCCGTCACCGCCAGGCGGTTACGGAAAAACCGTTTGGCAACCAGCGCGCCGGGGGAAAGCACCTTGACGCGGCGGTCGTCGTTCAGGGAATAGTTGACTTTTTTGTTATCGGAGGGAGCGGTATTTTCTTTTTTCATGTCGTTTCCCTCCATTAAGCGATCCGGACGCGGGGGTCAACCACGGCGTAGAGGATATCGGAAAGCAGGTTGCCCAGCAGGGTCAGGATGGCGCAGAAGACCATGTAGAACATGGAGAACGGGATATCGCCGGCGATCATCGACTCATAAGAGGCAAAGCCGATGCCGGGGATGGAGTAGAGGGTTTCGGTGATCAGCGCGCCGGAGAACAGGCCCGGCAGCGAGCCGCCGATGATGGTGACCAGCGGGATCAGGGTGTTGCGGAAGGCGTGATGGTAGATGACCTTTTTCTCCGGCAGGCCCTTGGCGCGGGCGGTGCGGATGTAGTCGGCGTTGAGCACCTCCAGCATATTGGTGCGGGTGTAGCGCATGAGGGAGCCCATGCTGACCACCACCAGCGTGATGATGGGCAGGACCAGATGATGGGCCTTATCCAGCAGCTGCCCGAAGGCGTCCAGCTGGTTATAATTCCGCCCCACGAGGCCGTAAAGGTCGAACCAGCCCAGCTTGACGGAAAAGACCAGCTTCAACAGAGAGGCGAAGAAGAATGTGGGCAATGAGATGCCCGCCAGCGCAATGACGGAGATGGTATAATCCGCCTTGCTGTACTGCTTGGTGGCGGCGATGACGCCGAGAGGGATGGCGATGAGCAGCTCCAGCACAAAGGAGATGGCGCCCATGACGAAGGAGAGCCACACGGTATCGTGGAATTTTTCCACCACCGGCACAGTCCAGCGCCAGCTGTCGCCGAAGTTACCCTTCAGCATGTTGCCGATCCAGCCGAAGAAGCCCAGAATGATGCCCTTGTCCATATTATAAGCGGCCGTGAGCTGTTCCATCCATTCCTCAAAGCTCTTGGAGCCGGGCTGCATGGATTTCTGTCGCGCCATGTTCTCAACGTAGGAGGTGGGCAGGCAGCGCATCAGCGCGTAGATGATAAACGCCACGAAGAAAAGGATCACGACGGAGATCAACAGCCGCTTGATGATATACTTTCTCATTTTTTTCAGAAGTCCCCTATCTAAGCAAATCGCGGAACCGTTGCAGTCGGAAGTTGGAAGTCGGAAGTCGGAAGTCAAAAAATCTTTCCGCCGGAAAGCGGAAAACAGTTCCGAACCTTTCTTTTCCATGGGCCGGTGATCACGTCAGCGTCAGGCAGTTGCAAACAACTTTTTGACTTCCGACTTCCGACTGATGACTTCCCACTTGGAAAACCGCGTATAATTTATCCCAAAAGGGGCAGATAAGAATCTCCTATCTGCCCCTTGGGTCATGACTGAATCAATCAGACGTTATGGTCCGCTCAGTTGAGTTCGATGTTGTAGATCTCGCTCAGCCAGGGATAGTACGTCGTGATGTCAGGCGTCACGGTGTCCATCTTCACACGCTCGGTGGAGAAGATGATGGCGTTCTGACGCTGATAGACGGGAACCTCCACGGCCCAGTCGACGATGATGTCAAGAGCGGCCTTGTAGAGCTGCTTGCGGTAGGGCTGGTCAAGGGAAGCGCGCGCGTCGATGATCAGCTTGTCGAGGTCGGCGTCCGCAATGTCATACATGTAGTTGCTGCCGCCGGGTTCCGCACCGGTCTCCACGCCGGAATAGTAAACCTGATACATGTCGGGATCGGGAGTGGCGCCCCAGGCCGCGCACCACATGGGAACCTGATCGGCTTCGATGCCGGTCCACAGGTCAGCGGAGTTGGCCAGGTCCTTGACGTTCAGCGTGATGCCGATGGTGGCAAGCGCGTCGGAAGCAAGGTTGAGCATCATGAAGGAAGGATGGTCGCCTGCGCCGTCGGCGGGGATCCACACTTCGTATTCCATCTTGGCGCCTTCGGGAGCGGCAGTCACCTTGCCGTCGGCCACGGTGTAACCGGCAGCCTCAAAGTAACCGAGCGCAGCCTGCAGGGCGGCGGCAGCCTTGGCGTCGGCGTCCATATCGGAGGTATAGATGTCGTTGCCGTTCACGTCCTTGGAGAAGGCGACGGCATAGTCGGCGTCGGTCTTCTGAGGAGCGGCCCAGGAGGTGTTGGAGATGGGATAGTTGATGACGCTGGCAGCCTCGCCGTAGTAGGAGTCAACCGTCACGTCACGATATACGGAGAACACGGTGGCAAAGGCCTTACGCAGGTTCTTGGAAGCGTCGGAAGCGATGTCGCCGCCCACGTTCACGGCCTTGGCGCTGATGCCCAGGTAGCCGTAGCCAAGGTTGTCAACGGTATCGGTGGTGATCTTGTCGCCGGTGATTTCGCCGTTGGAGTTGGCTTCGGAGATGGCCTTGGCGGTATCCTTGGAGAAGGAAGGATCGGTGATGTCGATGGTGCCGGTCACAACGCCGTTGAGCTTATCGGTGTCGCTGGTCTCCAGGAACTGAACGTTCTTGGTCTTGGGAGCGCCGAGGAAGTAGTTCTCGTTGGCGGTGAAGGAAACCACGCCGTTTTCAAACTTCTGGAACACATAGGGGCCGGCGCCCAGAGGCTGCGTGGTCTTGGCACGCACGCTGGACAGGTCGCCCTTCGGGAAGCCGAAGCTGTTGTTGTCATAGTCGTACAGATCGGGGTTGCCGTAGTAGTGCAGGGGAGCGATGGTGACGCCCAGCTGATAGATGGCGGGAGCGTCGACCTTGGTCAGGTGCACGCGCAGGCTGTTGTCGCCGGTCTTGGTGATACCCTTGATGTTTTCAGCGGAGTCGCCGGTCTTGACGCCGGTGCCGGAATAATCGCCGAAGTTCGGGAAGTAGTCGTCGATGGAGATGGTAGCGGCCTCGGTGCCGACCATGTTGGCCACGTCGGAGCCGTAGGCTTCTTCCAGCTTGGCGGCGAAGGAAGCTTCGTCGGTAGCGCCGTCAAAGCCCCAGGCGGAAGCTGCGCCGGCAAGATCCTCAGCATAGCCGTTCTCCTGGCAGTAGGTCACGATGTCGTTGACCAGCGCCGCGGTGGTGGCGTCATACTGGGTCCAGAAATCCTTCTGCTGCTCCTCGGTGAAGAGGCTGAAGTCGGTGTTGTCGCGGCCGGCGTTGAAGATCAGGTTGGCCAGCGTGTCCATACCGCTTCTGTACTCTTCCATGCCTTCGATGGGCAGGGAGAAGAAGGTGGAGTTGCCGTCATAGGTGGGGTCGGAGAGGACGTACATGGAGAAGATGACGTCGTCCACGGTCAGCGGCTCGCCGTCGGAGAAGACCACGCCGTCACGAAGGACGAAGTCATAGTCGACCGTGCCGTCGTCATTGGTGGTGATGGTCAGGTCGGACATGCCGGGATAGGTGTAATCCGTGCCGTTGTAGGGGATGGGCTCCACGGAGATACCCTTTTCCACGACCGCGCCGAGACGGTCGGTGCCCAGAAGGGACACGGAGGTCATGCTCCAGACGTCCTGGTCATAGGCCGTTTCGGAGAAGAAGGGGGAGAACTTGCTGGAGAAGTTGGAATAACCAACCATCAGCGGTTTGCTGCCGTCGCTGACAACGTCGGTGCCGGTGGCATCGGTGCCGGTGGCGTCGCCGGGCTTCTTGCTGCAGGCCGCGAAAACGGTCAGCACCATAACAAGCGCCAGCATAAGTGCGAGTACTTTTTTCATTTCTTTTTGCTTCCTTTCTTAAAATTTCGTTTTATGGTTTTGGCATGCGCCAAGAAATGACGGTAGCACGCTGCCTCAGCAGCGTTTTAGTGGCTGGTTGTTTTACTTTCCCACTTTCGCAAAGCTGGATTTGGCGGGGGCGTTGCCCAGTCGTCAGTAGTCAGTCGTCAGAAATAAACAATAATAGGAAAAAAGTTTTAGCACTCTGCTGATTTTACAGGGGCCGAATTGCCGTGCGCGTCAGGATACTTCGTATCCTGAA
>CAMVNL010000079.1 GCA_947168785.1 uncultured Clostridia bacterium
CATGCCGATGAACAGCAGCTTTTTGCGCTTCTTCAGCTTCGGGTCCGGCGTCTCCGTCTCCTTCAGCTTGCCTTTGGTGAAAATAAAACCGACGAGGCACGCGGCAAAGATCACCGCGCCCACCGCCGCTTCAATGATCGTTTTTGTCTCCATTGTTTTCGCCTCCTCCCTGTGCCGGCTGTGGCCGGCAATAATATTCGCCCTGGGGCGAGAGAATCGATCTAAAAAACTATTGTGATGAACATTATAACTAATCAAATTAGTTTTGTCAAGAGGTATTTAAGGCAACACCGCAAAATTCGGGGGTGCGGTGTTGCCTTAACGCCGTCACCGTTTTTTCCGCAGCGTCAGGAACCCGTAGAGGAAGATGGACGGGAACAGGCCGAGCCCGAAACCCACGGCGGCGCCGGTCACGTAATCCCGGAAGCACAGGAACAGCAGCGCGAAGGCCCCGGCGTACAGGGCCAGCTTAGCCAGCAGCATCCCTATTGCCGTCAGCGGCTTGCTTTCAAAGACGGAACGAAACAGCACCGTGTCCAGATAAAATTGAAAAACCGCCACGGCAGCGGCAACAACGGCAGCGATGATCATAACAAACCCACCCGTCATCCGTTATGGATCGATTTGTTCGCATTATAATCTTTTATTATAAATAAATCAAGTATTATAAGCAATTTTTTGTTAGTTATAAGAAACATTTTTGGCGGCATTGTCCGCGGTAAAAAGATCCCTGAACGTTGCCGTTCAGGGATCCGCAGTTGCTTATTCCGTCCGCAGGGCTTCCACCGGGTCTTTCTTGGCCGCGATGGAGGAGGGGACGAGGCCCGCAATGAAGGTGAGGAAGACGCTGATGCCCACCAGGATCACGCCCGCGATCCACGGCAGCTGGGCCGCCGCGCCGGTCTGGGTAAAGTAGTGCAGCGCCATATTGATGGGGATCTCCAGTATCAGCGTGGCGATAATGCCGATGATACCCGCCCCGAGGCCGATGGTGACGGTCTCCGCGTTGAACACGCTGGCGATATCCTTCTTGGAAGCGCCGATGCTGCGCAGGATGCCGATCTCCTTGGTCCGCTCCAGCACGGAGGTGTAGGTGATGATGCCGATCATGACGGAGGAGACCACCAGGGAGATGGCGACGAAGGCCACCAGCACGCAGGTGACGATGTTCAGCACGTTGGTGACGGTGCCCATCAGCATGCCCACGTAGTCGGTTACGGTGACGGTGTAGCCGATGTAGCCCTGTTCCTCCATCTTCTCGTTGTACTGGGTCACCATGGCGTTGATCTCATCCTTATCCTCAAAGGATTTGGGATAGATGTAGATGGAGGTGGGGGTATCCTCGGTGGAATAACCCAGCGAGGCGAGGGTGGTTTCCAGCGTGCCGTTCTCGTTGATGGTGTCAAGGTAGGCCTGCTTGAAGGCCAGCACCTGATCGTCGGTCAGAAAGCCCTCCATGATCTTTTTCTGCAGGGCGGTCATGTCGCTGAAATCCATCAGATCGGTGATGTCAAAGTGGAGAATGTCGATCTGGGACAGGTCGATATCCTTCAGCATGCTCATAAAGGGGGAGAGGTTCAGCTTGGTGTAGTCGATCTGGGTCAGGTCGATATCCGCCAGATCGAAGTCGTTGACCGTCAGGGTGTTGAACTCGGTGCCGGAGATTACGTCCACGGCGGGGTTTGCCAGCTGGGCGCTGACCACTTCGCTGGCGGCGGTGGCTTCCAGCGCGTAGTCCATCAGGTCTGTGGTATAGCCGATGGTGCCGGTGCCGGTGGAAAGCACGTTGGAGGGATCGGGACGCAGAATGCCTACGATTTTGATCTGCATGGCGTTTTCCGCCAGCTGGCGCACGAACAGCGCATTGTCCCGGTGGTCCGCCCAATGGCCGGTGGCGGGATCCTTTTCAAAATACTGATAGTTGAGTACCAGACGGAAATCCATGTTCAGGATCTCGTCGTAGGTGACGGATTCCAGCTCGGTGGTCTCCAGCTCGCTGCCCTGGGCGATGACCTGCACCATGTCGGTCATAAACTCGTTCTGGTCCTTCAGACCGAGGGCGTACATGATCAGCTCGTTGACCTCGTTGTTCTTGTCCACGATCAGCACCACCTCGTCCTTGTCCTCGGGCAGGCGGCCGGCGATGATGTCATACTGCCGGCTCAGCAGCTCGTTGTCGCCCACCAGCTCCGTCCAGGTGTCGGTGGCGGAGGCGCTGAACAGGTTGCTCATGGAGGAGGTCATGGCGGCGGTGCTGGCGTCCTGGCTGCCGGCGGATTCCATCATGGTGCTGTAGACCGTGTTGGGGTTGACCTGCACCATGTCGCTGCCGCTTTCGCCCGCATCCATTCGGTAGATGTTCAGCGGGGTGGAATATTTATACTGGATGTCGTTGCACAGTTCGTCGAATTTCTCCCGGTTGTCTTCGATATATTTGCGGAAGCTCTTCAGGTTGTTGCTGGCGGCCTGGGCCACGAAGGTGTTGATCATCTCGGTGAAGGTGTTGTTCACGTAGATCTTGTCCAGCTCGTGCTCCACCGTCAGCACGCTTTTGCCCAAATCCGTCAGGGCGGAAAGCACGTTGTTCATATCCACGGCCTGCCGCTCCACGCTCATGGGCAGGGCCAGCATCATGTCGTTCTGCACCTTGTCGATATACCGCTCGATACCGTTGCTGAGCGCCAGCACCAGCGCGATGCCGATGATGCCGATGCTGCCGGCAAAGGCGGTGAGAAAGGTGCGGCCCTTTTTCGTGGTCAGGTTGCGCAGGCTCAGGGAAAAGGCGGTGAAGGTGGACATGGAGGGCTTTTTGCCCTTCTTTTTCTCCGCCTCCATCTTCTCCTCCTCGGCGATGTAGTCGCCGTAGGTGGGCTCAAAGGGCATGGTGTCGTCGGTGATCAGGCCGTCCAGCGCGCTGATGATGCGGGTGGAATACTGCTCCGCCAGCTGCGGGTTGTGGGTGACCATGATGATCAGCTTGTTGTGGGAGATGTTTTTCAGGATCTCCATGATCTGCACGCTGGTTTCGCTGTCAAGGGCGCCGGTGGGTTCGTCCGCCAGAATGATATCCGGGTCGTTGATCAGAGCGCGGGCGATGGCCACGCGCTGCATCTGGCCGCCGGACATCTGGCTGGGCTTTTTGTTGATCTGCTCGCCCAGGCCTACCTGCTCCAGCGCCTTGACGGCCCGCTCGCGCCGTTCTTTCTTTGAAACGCCTGAGAGGGTCAGCGCCAGCTCCACGTTGGCCAGCACCGTCTGGTGGGGGATCAGGTTATAGCTCTGGAACACGAAGCCGATGGAATGGTTGCGGTAGGTGTCCCAATCTTCGTCGGTGAACTCCTTGGTGGATTTTCCGTTGATGACAAGATCGCCGGAGGTATAGCGGTCCAGGCCGCCGATGATGTTCAGCAGGGTGGTCTTGCCGCAGCCGGAGGGGCCGAGGATGGAGACGAACTCGTTTTCACGGAAATTGATGTTGACGCCCTTCAGCGCCTGCACGGTGGTGTCGCCCGCCTCGTAATCCTTGACGATATCTTTCAGTATCAGCATTATCTGCGCCCTCCTTTGGGGTTGTTCTTGTTGGCCTCTTTCATGGCCTTTGCGTAGATCCGCTCCGTCTTGAGCCGGTTTTTCTCCGCTTCCTTCACTGCTTTGGCCTGCGCCTTGTTCAGCTGCTCCGCCCGTTTCGGCGTCATGGTGACGGAGGCCTCAAACCGCTGAGGCGCGGGGGCGTGCTTCGCGGCGGGCGCGCCGGGGGCGTAACGGGGGGCGGGCGGCTGCGCCTGCCGGGTCTGCGCCGGATGCGGATGGGCCGGCTGCGGCGCGCGGGGGGCGGAAGCCGTCGTCGAGGGCTGCCGCTGGCTCTGCGGCGCCGGAGCGGTGTGCGCCGTATTCAGCGGGGCCGCTTCCGTGCGGGCCGCCAGCGCGGGCTGCGCCGCTTCGCTTTGCGGGTGGTGCGGCTGCGGCGCTTTGGCGGATTTCACGGCCTTTTTCCGCAGTTTCTCTTCCAGCGCCGCGTCCTTGGCGGCCTTCTTCTCCTGCGGGGTCAGCTTTTTGCGCTTCTTCGGCTGCGGTTGCGCCGCGTCGCCCGTCTGTTTTTTCTTTTCGGCCTTGGCGGGCTTCGGCTTCTTCTGCCGGCGCTCCTTCGGGGGCTTACCGGCGGCGATCCGCTTCTCGTTCTTCGCGTTGAAGCGCGCCAGGCGCTTTTCCTTCAGTTTGTCGAACTTGTTGCGCTTATCAAGATAGCGCAGAAGGAAAAAGGCCAGCGTCAGCACGGCAAGGAGCACGACGATAACGATCGCCGGGTGGTGATGCTTCTCTTTTTCATAGATGATGGTGGGGATATAGTCGTCCTCCGGCTCCACGGGCGGGGTCTCCCGGAACAGCAGGTCGTACAGCCACTCGATGATCTCGTCGGTACTCATGCTCTCGAATTTCGTGCCGATGCTTCCCGCGTACATGGCCATCATGTCGGGCTCGTTGGGGTCTTTTTCCTCATCGCCCTGACCGGCCATCATGGAGGTCATGAAGGAGGACAGCACCTCTTTGTTTTCCTCCAGTGAGAGGGTGTTGACCAGATAGCGCAGGGCGGTGAGCAGCACCGCGGGGCTGTTGGCCTCAATATAGGTGTAGACGGTTTCGGAGCCCTCCGCCGTCCGTTTGCTGACCAGCGTCTTCTGGGTGCCGAAGGATTCCAGCCGCCGCAGGTTGGGCTTGACCAGCTTGATCTGCAGCTCCGTCGAGGACAGGAGTTTGTCCACAAGGCTGTCGATATCCAGCGCGGAGGGGTCCATCAGGTCGCCGGAGAGCACGCCGGAGAGGCCCACCTGCTCCAGCTTGGCGGTGATGGGATAGAGGAGGTTGGACAGGCAGTTTTTCAGCCCGTCGTTATAGAGGAAGTAGACAATGTTGGGCAGCTTGGCGCAGGCGGTCTTGACCGGCGTTTCGCAGATCTGGTCCAGCAGGGCGAACACCGGTGTGAAGATATCGGTCAGCACGTTGGTCTCCGCGGTCTGCTTATACTGGGCGTAGGTCTTGATGGAGGCGGGGGGGCAGCCCAGCGCTTCCAGGATCGGGATGACGACGGAGTTGTAGCCGTCGGCGCCGTCCAGCGTGATACCGCCGAGGATCGTCAATTGCCCTTCCGCGAACAGATAGCGGAAGATGGGGGCGAAGGGGGCGAATACGTCGGCAAGGGCCTTCTGAAAGCCCTCCCGGTCGCCGTTCTCAAAGCCGAAGTCGATGGAATTGGCCGTCAGTTTGTCCCAGGAGGCGATGGAGCGCAGGGTCCGCGCCGCGTCGGGATGGGAACCCGCGATGGCGGCGGCCACGCCTGCGGGGCTGGCGTCAAGGCCGAGGATGGGCAGCGCGGCGGCGGCTTCTTCGCCGCTCAGGGCCCCGTACAGGGCGGAGACCACGGTGCCCAGCACCGAGTTGGAGTAGACCAGCGGCCGGATGGTATCGGCGATGGTGCTGCCGGGATTGCGCTCGGCGGCCACCTCGTCCAGGAAGGGGTCGATCTTTTCCAGCACCGTGGCGTAGTCCTCCAGCGTCAGGTTGGGGGTGCTGAGGATCTCGTCGCTCTTATATTCTTTATAGGTCCATTTGAAGGGGTTTGTGAAGCCGCCGCGGCTTTCGCCCAGCAGCAGCAACAGGGCTTTCACCAGCTCGTCGTCGGATTTTTCCAACAGGGGCTGCAGCAGCTTGGCGGCGTCCGCATTGGCGGCGGTAAAGCCGTCGGCGTTCAGTTTCAGGGCTTTGACCAGCCAGCCGGTCACGGTGATCAGCGCCGCCGGGCGGTCCGGGGTGAAGGCGCCGTCTTTTTCGGTCCCGCAGGCGGAAAGCTGCGCCATATCCATTTCAGGCAGCTTCAGCGTGGCGTTGGCGCCGCCGGTCAGTTTACTGATATCCACGTCGCCGATCATGGAGGAGAGATCCATGCCCTGCAGGTTGGCGATGCCGCCCAGCAGCGCGGTGACGCCGGGAATGGTGACGATGCCGATGCGCAGGGCCAGCGGGTCCGTTAGGGACTTGACCGCTTCCGACAGCTTTCCGCTGTTGATATACCACGCCAGCGTCGGCAGGGTGGAACAGATCCCCGTGCCGGGGGCGGCCAGCAGCCGGTCGACGGCGGCGAACAGCATCAGCACGATATTGCGGACCATGTTGTTCCGGTCCTGCGAAGCGGCCGCCGCAAAGTCGGCGGAACTCATGATGGAGGGGCAGTCCAGCGCCCGCAGCAGCGGGATGATGGTGTTGCCGTAGCCGTCGTCGCCCTTGACGGAGAGCAGCAGGTTGATCCGGGCGGTGCCGCCGCACAGCACGGCGTTCAGCAGGTTGTTGAAGGGGGAGAACATGGCCGCCACGGTGGAAGCAAAGCCGCTTTTGGTGGAAACGCCCCAGGTGAAGCTGTCGCAGACGGAAATCACGTCCTCCAGCGAAGAAAGACCGCCGATCTTTTGGCTGACGGCGGGATAGTCCGAAAGGGCCCCGGCAAGGGAAGCGGGGGAGACGTTCACGCCCATCAGGTTCAGGGTGGAGGCGTTGCCCGCCATTTCAGAATAGACGGATTTGAACAGGCCGTTCAGGGTGGCGTCGGAGATGATCGCGCCGTAAAAGGTCTCGTCCAGCGATTTGCCGGTCAGCGCCACCGCCGCCGGAATCACCTTGTCAAGCTTGGGAATGGCCGCTTCGCAGTCGGCCTGGGTGACGCCCTCCGGGTAGGCGACGGCGTAGCCCCCTACGGAAAGCGCAGGGGCGAAGCAGAGCAGTATTGCCAGCGCAAAACACAGCGCCTTGTTGCGTATCAGTTTCAAGCCATCATCTCCCGTTCTTCAGAATGTTCAGCGCGGACGTGATCACGGGTTCGCGGATCTCGTCGATGGTGTAGGGTTTGCCCAGCAGGATCGCGTCGCAGCAGACGGAGCCGATCATATCCATCAGGATATAGAATATGATATGCGCTTTTTCGGGTTCGTAACCGTATTCCGCCATTTTTCCGAGGATCACGCTGAAGTATTTCTCAAACTCCGGGTCGGGGTTCTCGGCCTCCTGCCGGATGCAGGCGGACATGTTCTTGGAGAGCACGGCGAGGATCTCCTTGTTTTTCACCAGAAAATCAATGTAGCCGGAGATACAGGTCTCCGCCAGCGTTTTCAGGTCCATGGCCTCCGGGTCCGTCTCGGCGAACAGCTCCCGGAAGATCTCCTTGACGTATTCGCCGCTTTTATACATGACGAGCTGCTCCATCAGGTCCGTCTTGTCGCGGAAATAGAGATAGAACGTGCCTCTGGCGATGCCCGTCGCCTTGACCACGTCGTCAATGGCCGTGGAGCCCACCGATTTTTGCTTGAACAGCGAGAAGGCCGTCTCCAGGATCTTGATCCGTTTTTCCAGTTTTTTCTTGTTTTCCGCTGCGTCCATATTCACGTAGCCGCCTTTGGTTGAAATATTTTCATGCGTATGATACCGTTACCCTAACGCGGGCGTCTGAAAACGCCCTTAAAAAATGACAATTCGTCAGTTGTTGAAAAAAGAAAAATGACACCTTGTCATTCTGCAATAGCATAACAGAAAAATGACAAGGTGTCAATTGTTTTTGTATAATTATTATATGTTTATACGCTATGACAAAATCAATAAAGGATTGGCTGATTTTTTGTCAGAGTAAACAATTCTTTTTCATCTCCATATAGGGCAGCCTGTCAAAACCGCACTTCCGGTAGAGGTTGACGGCCCGCTCGTTTTCCTCCTCCACCTCCAACCGGAGGACGGCCTCGGGATACCGCTCTTCCATGAACCGGAGAAAGCCGCTGCCGACGCCTTCCCCGCGGTATTCCGGCCTGACGTACAGATCCTCAATCCAGACGCAGGGCCTGCCGAATTCCGTTGAAAAGCTTCTGGCGACCATGGCGTACCCCTGAACGACGCCGTCTTCTTCAAAGAGAAACCCTTCGAGATACGGGTTTTCCGATACGCATTGTCTGAAATCCGCCTCAAAGATTTCCTCGGACCCGTCGCTGAGTACCGCCGGGGAGGCGTAGAAGGTCCGCATCATCCCGATCACCGCTTCCCTGTCCTTCGGTTCCATCCGTCTGATCCTGTTTGTCATGACTTCCTCCACGCCGCTCTCAGCTCTTGGTGTGCACGTCTACCTGCGGGAAGGGGATGGTGACGTTGTTCTTGTCGAAGGCGACCTTTACGTCGCGCATCAGGTCAAAGTACACGGTCCAGTAGTCGTCCGTTTTGCACCAGGCCCGC
>CAMVNL010000080.1 GCA_947168785.1 uncultured Clostridia bacterium
CTCTGACAGGGCGGACGAGCCCCGCTACCGCCAGCGCGTGGAATATGAGGATCCATCGGTCCGCAATCCCTACGACGCGGCGTACGCCCGGTCGATGGACCGGCGCATTGAGGAAAAAATGCCCGAGGACGTGCGCTATATGTATAGTGAAGCCGCCGCCAACGCGCAGCGGCCGGAGTTTACCTCCAACGGCGGGGTGCGGTATCCCGCCATGGGGGTGGGCGCCTCCGAAGAGCGCGTTGTCTACGACGCGGAATGGGAGGAACGGGCCAGGCAGGAGGCCGCCAGGCTGCGCCGCGTGCGGGAAGACCGCATGCTGCGGGGCGACAGCACCTACGTCCGCTCCTTTGTGACGAACGGCCGTCCCATGCGGGGCGCGGGACGTTCCCCGTACATCGACCCGCTCTCGGCGGACGAGGATTTTGACGATCCCTACCGCAACGACCGGATCAGACAGGAAGGAAGACAGTCTTTTTTTCTGGAAGGTCCTCCCGCAGCAAAGGAAAGAAATAGAGCGGCCCGGCAGCGCAATGCCGAGGGCCCGGGCGGAAGGACCGAATACAGAAAGGGGTACGGCGGCGCCCGCCGGGTAGATGAGGACGGTTTTGAGTCCTTTTCCGAGGAGGAGCCGGAAGCCCTGCCCCCCCGGCCGGAATGGCTGCAGCCGGAGGAGGCGTCCCCCGACGGCCGAAGACGCCGCAGCGCCCAGCGCCGCGGGCAGAAGACGCAGATGACCAGCACCCTGCGCGAGGATTACGACCGCATGAGCATTCTGCGGGAGGGGGAAGGGGGCCGGCCGCTGCGGCAGGCCCAGACGCAGCCGGAGACGCTGACCCAGCCGCCCCGCCTCCGCAAGCCCCACGCGGAAAAGGCGGAGGAATCCGCAAAGCCGGAAAAACCGGAGAAAAAGCAGCCGGTGGACCCGGAAGAACTCTCGCAGGCGGAAAAAAAGACGCAGGGACTGCGCTCAACGGTGGCGGAGATCGTGGATAAATACGACAAACGCACCGAGGAGGAGCAGGCGAAGCGGGAAGCGCTCCGTCAGGCGCGAGAGGTGTTTCTGAACAACCTGCCGCCGGAGATCGCCGCCGCGCTGAAGGAAGAGAATTCCGTTAGCGCTCTGGGGGAATCCTATGACGATTTTTCCGGCGCGCATCCATCCGGGGACGCTTCTCAGGGGGACAGCCTTCGGGCGTTCGCCGCGTCTCATCAGGAAAAAGAGCCGGAGGACGCCGGAGGGGAAGAGACGCCGTCCGGGGAAGAGACGCCGCAGGACGAGCCCCCTCGGGAGAGGGAGCCTCAGGACGAAAGCCCCTCGGATGACGCGCCGCAGGGGAAACGCCCGCAGGATTACAGCATCTATCTCGATCAGATTTAATAACAGGAATTGAAGGACGTCTATCGTGAATTATCAGGACATCAACAGCTTTGAAGATCCGGCGCGGATCATTCTTCGCGCCGGCGTACCGGAGGAGGTCGTCGTGCCCGCCACCATCGGGCAGTCGATCCGCCTTTCGCTGAAGAACCGCTTTTCCGCGGCGGGGCGCGCCCGCTTCCGCCGGGATAATATCCCCGCCAAGGGCGACAGCGCCGGCGAGATCATCCGCAAGATCGTGCGGGCCGTCGCGTTTCTGCTGATCGTGGCGGGCCTGGTGTATTACGTGATCTACTATCACAATTACCGCGCCCGTGTGGCCCAGTGGGGCGTGCTGACGGAGATCATGGACGAATACATCGACGTGCCGGAGGTCAAGTTGGAAAAAGCTTGGACCGATATCAAAAGCAAATATCCGCAGGTGGATTTCCCGGAGGGCATGGATATCAAATACGCGCCGCTGTACGCCATCAATCAGGACGTGATCGGCTGGCTGACCATTCCCAACACCAATATTTCCACGGTGCTGCTGCAGAGCGAATACAGCGATTACTATCTGTATAAGGATATCTTCCGTCAGTCCAGCCGTTACGGCAACCCCTTCATTGATACCAACTGCCGCATCACCCCGCAGGGGAACAGCAAGAATATCATCATTTACGGCCATAACACCCACGACGGCCTCATGTTCCATCAGCTGACGAACTACATGACCGTGGAGGGCTATAAAGCCGCGCCGGTCATCCAGCTGGAGACGCTCTATGAAAAGAGCGAATGGAAGATTTTCGCCGTGATGCTGACCAACTCCACCTCCGATATGAACAACGGGGAAGTGTTCCTCTATCTCTATCCCGATTTCAGCTCTGAAAACTCCTTCCTCACGCTGGTGAGCGGCATCCGCGCCCGGTCCATGATCCATACCGACGTGGACGTGCAGGCGGGAGATTCCATCCTCACCCTGTATACCTGCTATCAGAATATCTTCCCCGGCGGCCGTCTGGTCGTGTTCGCCAGACGCGTCAGAGACGGTGAAAGCGCCGCCGTGGATACCTCCGCCGCCTATTTTGATTCCGGCGCCATCTTCCCACAGGCGTATTACGACGCCATGAGCCGTTAAAGGATTGGACTATGAATATCAAGATCTTTCTATTGCGAAGTGAACAGAACCGCTATGCGCAGCGGCTGACGCCGGAGCTGCGCTGCATCTTTGCCGATCAGCTTGCTTCTGAGGACAGCGTCGCCGGGTTTGCCTCTTTGACCGACGCGTCGGAGGCGCTGCGCCGCGCGTTTGCGGATTCCCACGCGATCCTGCTGCTGGCGGAACCGTCAAAATACGCGGATACGAAAAAGAAGCTGGCCGCCTCCATCGGCCTGCCGCTCCATTGCGACAGAACGCTCTATGAGCGGTCCACGGAGGTCGCGCGTTCGCTGGCGGACGACAAGTCCGAGTTCGCCGTGACCCACGCCTATCTGCCTGAAAACGCCCGGCCCTTCGTCAGCGCCGACTGGCACTATTCCGGGTTTGCTGTGACCTCGGGCAACCAGACCGTGATTTTGATGCCGCTGGAACGCGGCCGCACGGAAGTGATGCTGGGCGGCAGCGTGATCCCGCTGCTCAACGCCTCCTACCGCATCCATGCGGATATGAAGTCGCTGCGGGATTATCATGCCCGTCAGCTGAGCGCCGTGTGTCAGGCCAACGATATCCGTATCGCCGTGGCGGGCACCAACGCGGCGGATTATTTCAGGGAGTATATCGCCTCCGCCGCGGAGCTGGCAGACCGGGTCGTGTTCTCCGAAAAGGCGGAAAAGCGCGGCACGCTGGCGCCGGCGGATTACGTGGTGAACCTTTCCATCACCGCCGCCGAGTTCTTCGGCACGTCCTACGGCGTGGCGATTTCCAACGCTTTCTATGCGGGCAGCGATCCCACGGCGGAAAAGGTCATCTATCTGGCCATCACCAACGACCATGAAACGGCGCTGCGGGAAGTGAAATCCGTGCCCGGGGAGGATATCCCCACGCTGCTGGCCAGATGCTGCGGCGACCTGTGTACCTTCCTCTCGGATATCGCCGGTACGGATACCAAAAAACGCCTTGCCGACGCGGAAAATAAAAAATCGCTGATCTCCCAGTACCGGCGGGTCATCGCGATCGTCGCCGTGATCATCGTCGCGCTGGCCGGGTTCTGTTTTGTGTATTTCAGAATGCACGGCTATACCCTGCAGACCTGGGCGGCCAACGCCTGGAGCGTCGTGTTCCCGGGCAGCAAGCCGATCTTTACGACGGAACCCCTGACGGAAGGCCCCTCGACGACGGAGCCATCTGAAGAAACGCCGACCGCCGCGCAGCGAACGACCGCCGCACCCGCGGCGACGACGGCCGCGCCGACGACCGTCCCCACCACTGCCGCCGCCTCGCGCGGTTCCTCTTCCGGCGGTTCTTCCTCCGGTTCCTCCTCCGGTTCTTCCTCCGGCAGCTCGTCCTCGGGCGGGTCCTCCGGACAGTCTGCCGAACCGTCGCAGACGGAGGCGCCCTCCGCTGCGGAGAACGGCGCGACGGAAGAAACGGCCAACGGCGGGGAAGCCGCCGAATCGCCCTCCGGTGAAGCGCCGGTGACAGATCCTGACGAAATGGAGGTGGCCGGTTGATCCCCTTTCGGGAAAAGCGGCATTTGGTTTTGTGATGTTTCAATTGTTAATGCAAAGAGGAAAAAAAACGGTTCTGCGGGCGGCGGTGATCGCGCTGTCCGCCGTGCTGCTTGCGCAGACCCTGCCCGTTTCATCGCTGGCGGAGGGTCCTTATTTTCTCTGTGATATTTCCATGGACGGTACCATCGGTTCCGAAGACGCCCGTTTTGCGCTCAGAATGTCCGTCGGACTGGAAAGCTATACGGAAGCGCTGCTGAAAATCGCCGACGCGGATGAAGACGGCGCGGTGACCCCCGGCGACGCGCGGCTGATCCTGCGGGTCTCCGTGGGGCTGGAGCGGATCGAGATCCGCCTGTTTTCCTTTAACGATGAAGAACTGCGGCACGTGATCTACACGGCGCCAGGGCAGACCGGGCCGGAGGAGCCGACGACGGAGCCGGAACCGACGACAACGCCGGAACCGACGACGGACCCCGCAGGCCCGGTGGAGCGGTTCCCGCTGCCCGCGCTCCCGATGCCCGTTCCCAGCTCCAAATCCGGCACGTTCACGTTTACGTCCTACGGCTGGGGCGACGGCGTCGGCCTGAGCCAGTACGGCGCCGCGGGTATGGCGCGCAGGGGCTATAACTACCGTCAGATCCTGCAATATTATTTTACCGGCGTCAAGATCGTCAAGGCGGCGTCTTACCCGGAATACACCTATTACGTGGGCGACTATTACGATACGGAAGAGCTGATCGCCCGGATGGTCTATCAGGAGATTTACAGTATCATCGAAGACGATGCCGCCGCCCATGCGGAGGTGCTGAAGGCCCAGACGGTGGCGCTGTTCACGCTGCTGGAGTACCACGATTTCAGCACCAACCAACGCTATGAGATCGGCGACGCTTCATCCCGTTCCTACAGCTCGCTGCCTTCCGACCTGAAACAGGCCGTGCACGAGGTGATGGGCGAATATATCACCCAGGTCTCCGATCCGGCGGAAAAGCCCATCTCGGCGCTTTTCTTTGCCACCTGCGCCCTGAGCACCGCCTCCGCGGAGGACGTGTGGGGATATGATTACCCCTATCTGCAATCGGTGCCCTCGCCCTTTGATATCGACGGCTATTATTTCTGCAACACCTTTGAGGTCTCCAAAGAGACCATGCGCAGCCTGATCCTGAACTATGACAGCTCCATCCGTCTGTCCTCCGATCCCTCCGAATGGCTGAAGATCGTCTCCCATTCCGCGTCTATCGACGACAAACGCGGTTACGTCCGCAAGATTCAGGTGGGCGATAAGGTGCTGGACGGCTACTTCGATTTCTGCAACGGAATTATGGAAGACTATTTCTGGGTCGGCCGGTATTTCGGCGGATCCACCGCGTTTTACGTGACCTATACGCCGTGACAGCCAAGTCGCGATCCGGCAAGGGAAGGGAAGTGTGACCAATGGACAGAGAGAGAATTGAAAACGCCGTGCGCGAGATCCTGCTGGCGGTAGGGGAGGACCCGGAACGGGAAGGCCTGCTGGAAACGCCCGCACGGGTGGCGCGGATGTATGAAGAGGTCTTCAGCGGGCTGGAAGCGGACCCCGAGCAGTTCCTTAAGATCTTTACGGAACAGAAAAACGACGAGATGGTGGTGGTGCGGGATATCCCGCTCTACTCCATGTGCGAGCATCATCTGCTGCCCTTCGTGGGCAAGGCGCATATCGTCTATATCCCCAAAGAGGGCAAGGTGATCGGCCTGTCCAAGCTGGCGCGGATCGTGGATTGCTTCGCCCGTCGGCCGCAGATCCAGGAGCGGCTGACCTCGCAGATCGCGGACTTCCTGATGGACCGGCTGGAGCCTCAGGGCGTGGCCGTGCTGATCGAGGCGGAGCACCTGTGCATGACCATGCGGGGCGCCAGAGCGGCCGGCGCCAAAACGAAAACGTCGGCGCTGCGCGGCGTGATGAAAAGCGACGCCCGCACCCGTGCGGAGGCCATGTCGCTGCTGAACGGATAACGGCGCTGCGGCGCCGTTTCAGTCGGAAGTTGTGAGTCGGAAGTCGGAAGTCAAATTGTTTCGGAAGCACGTGTTTCATTTGGGCGACGCTTCATATCCGTGTCATCCCATTCTGATACCTCAGAAATGCTTTCGGACCGTTCCCATGTGAGACTTCCGACTTCCCACTTTTTTATTGCTCAAAAGAGGTGAAACCAATGTCCACACCGCTGGCCGACAGGCTGCGGCCGAAAACGCTGGACGACGTGGTCGGTCAGCGCCACCTGTTCGGTGAAAACTGCGTCCTGCGCAATATCATCGAATCGGGGCATATCCCGAATCTGATTTTTTACGGCCCCTCCGGCACGGGGAAAACCACCGTGGCCAGGATCATCGCCGGGGCGACGAACAAGCGGCTGCATATCCTGAACGGCACCAGCGCGTCGCTGAACGACGTGAAGGACGTGATCGGCGAGATCAACACCATAGCCGCCCCCAACGGCCTGCTGCTCTATCTGGATGAGATCCAGTACTTCAACAAAAAACAGCAGCAATCGCTGCTGCAATATATCGAAAACGGGGATATCACGCTGATCGCCTCCACTACGGAGAATCCCTATTTCTATATCTATTCCGCGGTGCTCAGCCGCTCCACCGTGTTTGAGTTCAAGGCGGTGGAGCCCAAGGACGCGGAGAAGGGGATCCGCCGGGGCTTTTCGTTTTTGTCGGAGGAAAACGGCGAAAGCTATGCGCCGGAGGAGGGCGTCTGCGAATATATCGCGGAGGTCTGCGGCGGCGATATGCGTAAGGCCCTCAACATCGTGGAGCTGTGCGCCCTCGGCGCGCCCCGTGGGAAAGAGACGGGCCGTATCGCCGTCTCCATGGAAACGGCCAGGGCGGTGTGCGCCCGCAGCGGCATGCACTATGACCGCAAGGGCGACGAATACTACGATATGCTCTCGGCGTTCCAGAAGTCCATGCGGGGCTCCGATCCCGACGCGGCCATCCACTATTTGGCCCGGATCCTGGAGGCGGGGGATCTGGCCTCCGCCGCCCGGCGGCTGCTGGTCTGCGCCAACGAGGACGTGGGGCTGGCCTATCCCATGATCATCCCCATCGTCAAAGCGGCGGTGGATACCGCCTTTCAGGTGGGGCTGCCGGAGGCCCGCATCCCGCTGGCCAACGCCGTGATCCTCGTCTGCAACTCCCCTAAATCCAACTCCGCCTACAACGCCATCAATCAAGCCATGGCGGACGTGGCGAACGGCAAGGCGGGCCCCGTGCCCCGTCAACTGCAGAATAAGCATTTCGACGGGGAGGACGCCGCCGTGAAGGGGCAGTTCTACAAATATCCCCACGATTTCAAAAACCACTGGGTGAAGCAGCAGTATCTGCCGGATAATATAAAGGATATAAAATATTATATATATGGCGACAACAAAAACGAAGCCGCCGCCAGAGAGTATTGGGAGAAGATCAAAAAATAATCCCTTCCTCTGAACGATCCGAAAAGAAACGCCCCGGACGACTGTCCGGGGCGTTTTGCCGTTCCGCCTTGGCGGCGGTGTGCGTTTTGCTGTTTACTGGAGATCGTTGACGATCGGGCCGTAGACGAACTGGGTGTATTCCGTCGTTTCCACTCTGTCGAGAGTGGCGTCGCCGGTCTTCCACATGTTGGAGGAAATGGCGAGGCCGTTGATGCGGCCGTCCACCGCGAAATGATAACCCACCGTCTGCTTGAGGGATTCCAGCTTATTGGTCGTTCTGCCGATCACCGCGCTGACGGAACCGTTGGTATAGGTCAGGTCAAACTTCGTCACGGCGTTGCTCTCTCTGGTACCGTTCCACCAGCTCTTGTCAGAGAAAGAGGAGGCGAAATAATCGCGGGTCTTGGCGGGAAGCACCTTGACGATGTGAGAGGAGCCGTCATTGTCGGCTGCGTTTTTGAAGGTGATGTTGATCGTGTATTTGCCGTTTTCATCCAGCTTGCAGGTGGCGCTTTCAATATCGTTCTCAGAGACCGCGCTGCTGATGAACAGGTTGTCGGCGGCTTCCTTGCTGCCCTCCGCGAAGGTCTTCGTCTCGTTGGATTCGCCCTTCTTGGCGAGGGTGTTGTAGAAGTTGACGGAGGCGGCGGGGCACATGTCGGAACCGGTCACCGCGTTGGAGGTCTTCTTGGTGTAGCCGGCGCTGTATCTGACGGCGTGATCAACGGCGTTGATATAGGTCATCAG
>CAMVNL010000081.1 GCA_947168785.1 uncultured Clostridia bacterium
AACATGGCGAAATATTACTTCGGCAATCATAAAGCCATCGTTTATCATTCAAATTATTTAATTGCCGAAGTAATAATTGGTGGAGCAGTAAAATCCGGGCGAATACGGATGAACGGAGGCTTGCGGCGATGAATACCATTTCCGTCAACGGGCAAAGCTTTATTGACGACAAAGGACGCGAACGGATCTTCAACGGCCTGAACTTCGTGGACAAGCACTGCCTGCCGGATGAGGACGGCGTGATCCGCTACCACACCGACCTGACGGAGGAGACGCTGGCCGCCGTGGCGGCAAAGGGCGTCAACATCGTCCGTCTGGGCGTGACGTGGGCCGCCATTGAGCCGGAACAGGGCCGGTACAACACCGTCTATCTGGACGGCGTGAAGGAAGCGCTGCGGCTGTGCGAAAAGCACGGCGTGTACGCCTTTATCGACTGGCACCAGGACCTGTTCAGCTATTACTGCTATAACGCGGGCGACGGCGCGCCGAAGTGGGCGGTGCGGGGCCCCGCGGACTGCCGCAAGCCCTTCCTGATCTGGGCCACGGGCTACTTCTTCGGCAGGACCGTCTGGCGCTCCTTCGACGCCTTTTGGGAAAACAAACCGGTGAACGGCAAGGGCCTGCGGGACAGCTACTGCGATATGCTGGCCTTTACGGCGGACTACCTGAAGGACTGCCCCGCCGTGATGGGCTACGACCTGCTGAACGAACCCTTCCCCGGCACCCCGGGCGGGAAGCTCTTCCGCAAACTGGTGACAGGCGGCGTGGGAACGCTGCTGTTCAGCAAGCGGGTGGACCGGAAGCAGCTGATCCGCGACCTGAAAGACAAAGACGTGATGAAGGCCCTCTCCGCGGCGGACGACCCCAAGGTCTATCACGGCGTCATCGACAACGGCAACCGTCTGCTGCGCGACTTTGACCTTCACCGCTATTATCCGTTCCTGAAGGAGGCCGCCGCGGCGATCCGCAGGGTCACCGACAAGGGCGTGATCTTCTCCGAAAACTGCTACTACTCCAATATGGGCATCCCCTGCTCCTATCCCCGCGTCACCTACGCGGACGGGTCCGATGAAGGGAACCTGGCCTTCGCCCCCCATGGCTACGACCTGACCGTGGATACGCCCCTCACCAACGAAGCCAGCCCCCACCGGGTGGATTTCATCTTTGACGAGCACGAGCGCACCCAGGCCAGGCTGAACGCGCCGGTGCTGGTGGGCGAATGGGGCGGCATGGTGCCCGGCGGCGAAAAATACCCCGCGCTGGAACACCTGATCGACAAATTCGACCGCAACCGCTGGAGCCAGACCTACTGGCACTGGTTCCGGGATATGGAGCGCAGCAAGATCATGGAGATCCTCGCCCGGCCCATTCCCCAGGCGGTGGCGGGCCGCATCAAGTCCTACGGCTACGACCGTAAGAACGACGTCTTCACCCTGTGCTACGAGGGCTCTTCGACGATCAAAGCGCCCACCCTCATCTGGCTGCCGAAGGAACCGAAAAAGATTTATTCCACCAAAAAATATGAGCTGAAACACACCGAAAACGGCCTCATTCTGCAGGTCCATGCGGGCAAGGGCGCGTGCATTGTGAAGGCGGAATGGTAGCACGGCGCCTCGCGCCGTTGGCAGAGCGGAGAGCGGAGCGGAAGCAGATCGCCGCTGCCAGTGGCAGAAGAAGGCGAGATGCTGACGGGAGGAAATAAGGAGTATCGCGACGTGCTCCAAACGAGCGAGACGACTATAATTCCGACGTGTCAGGAGAGCGGAGAGAATGAATCCTACGGTCATGATCGCGCTGGCGTATCTCGCGGTCATTTCGGTCGTTACGGTAATTGTGACGGTCTATGATAAAATCGCGGCGAAGAAACGGCCCCGTCACCGGGTGCCGGAAAACACCCTTCTGCTGCTGGCCGTCCTCGGCGGAGGCCCGGCGGAATATCTGACCATGCAGCTCATCCGTCACAAGACGAAACACATAAAATTCATGATCGGCCTGCCGGTGATCATTCTGCTGGAATCCGCGGCGGTGGGGCTGGTCTGGTATTTCCGGCTGCGTTGAGCTTCCTTTTGACGCCTTACCAGTTTTATGGTAGCGCGGCACCTCAGTGCCGCTCGTGACGAATGTAACTTTCGAAATAATTCTTGATGATAATGTCAGTTTCTCTTGGAAGATCAAGTGTCATTTAACCATACAATTCATAAAAAGTTGTTTGCGCCTATAGCGGCACTGAGGTGCCGCGCTACGATTCTGACGGCGCATGCCGCCGTGCTGCTAACGACTAACGACGAATCACTAATCACTAATCACTAATCACTAATCACTAACCACTAACCACTATACCGGCGCAAAACGCCGTGTCACCCTATACCAATGAAGGAGACCCCATGCTTGAACTGAAACACATTTCTTTTAACGTCAACGACGACGGCGGCGAGAAGGTGGAAATTCTCGACGACGTCAGCTTTACCGTGCCCGACGGCAAGTTTCTTGTCATCACCGGCCCCAACGGCGGCGGCAAATCCACGCTGGCGCGGCTGATCATGGGCATTGAACAGCCCACCGCCGGACAGATCCTCTACAACGGAGAGGATATCACCGGTCTTTCCATTACCGAGCGCGCCAAGCTCGGCATCGGCTACGCCTTCCAGCACCCGCCCCGCTTCAAGGGGCTGACAGTGCGCCGCCTGTTAAGCCTGGCCCACGGCAGCGAACTGCCGGAGGACGAGTGCTGTTCCTACCTGACCCGGGTGGGGCTGTGCTCCATGGACTACCTGAACCGGGAGGTGGACGCCTCCCTTTCCGGGGGCGAGGTGAAGCGCATCGAGATCGCCACGCTGATGGCCCGCAACCTCGGCCTTGCCATCTACGACGAGCCGGAGGCCGGCATCGACCTGTGGAGCTTTTCCATGCTGGTGCAGAGCTTCAAAATGCTGACGCAGGAAAACAACGAAAGCGTCATCATCATCTCCCATCAGGAGCGCATCATGAAGCTGGCGGACGAGATCCTTGTCATCGCCGACGGCAAGATCCGCTCCCAGGGCCCGCGGGACGAGATCCTGCCCGGGCTTTTGGGGGAGTTTGACCGCAAGTGCGACCTGAGAGGCGAAAAGGAGGAGACGACCCATGCTTGATATCACCGACAGAAACCTGCTGAAGACCATCTCCGATCTCTCCTATATCCCGCCCCAGTCCGCCTACAACATCCGCAAGAACGGGCAGGGGATCGAGCGGCGCAACACCGAAAAGGTGGAGATCGTCACCAAGACGGACAAGCCCGGCATCGACATCAAGATCAAGCCCGGCACCGTGGGCGAGACGGTGTATATCCCCGTCATCATCACCGATACCGGCGTCAACGACAAGGTCTATAACGACTTTTATATCGGCGACGACGCGGACGTGACCATCGTGGCGGGCTGCGGCATTCACAACTCCGGCTGCCATGAAAGCCGCCACGACGGCATCCACCGCTTTTTCATCGGCAAAAACGCCCACGTGAAATATGTGGAAAAGCACTACGGCGAGGGCGAAGGCACCGGCGCGCGGGTGCTGAACCCCACCACCGAGGTGTTCGTGGGGGACAACTCCGTCTGTGAAATGGAGACTGTGCAGATCCGCGGGGTGGACTCCACCGTCCGCGAGACCAACGCGGCGCTGGAGGCCGGGGCCAAATTCATCGTCACCGAGCGCCTCATGACCCACGGGCAGCAGACCGCCCAGTCCAATATGAAGGTGGAGCTGAACGGCGCGGGGGCCACGGCGCAGATCATCTCCCGCTCCGTCGCCAAGGACAGCTCGCAGCAGGTATTTCACCCCAACGCCGTGGGCAACGCCCCCTGCCACGCCCACGTGCAGTGCGATTCCATCATCATGGACGACGCGAAGATCCGTTCCATCCCCGCCATCGAGGCCAACAACACGAACGCGCAGATCATCCACGAGGCCGCCATCGGCCGCATCAACAACGACCAGCTGCTCAAGCTGATGACCTTCGGCCTGTCCCCCGAAGAGGCGGAAGAGGTCATTATCGAGGGATTTTTGAAGTAGTGGTTAGTGATTAGTGGCTAGTGATTAGTGGCTAGTGATTAGTGGCTAGTGATTAGTGGCTAGTGGTTAGTGGCTAGTGATTAGTGGTTAGTGATTAGTGGCTAGTGGCTAGTGGCTAGTGGCTAGTGGCTAGTGGCTAGTGGCTAGTGGCTAGTGATTAGTTGTCATCAAATAGTGGCTGGTTGTTTGGGACCGGCAAAAAAACAGACGGTATCGGAATTGGTTTTCCGACGCCGTCTGTTTTCGGTTTATCACGGACTATTGTTGGATTGAAGTGATTAGATTGGGATTTGATGATATCTTTCCTTTGCGTTAAAAATCTGTCCCATTCGGTAGCGCGGCTGCCTACAGCAGAGCCGGCGACAGCAGGTGATCAACGCAAACAACCTTTTAGCGTGATAGCGTGATATTTACGTTGAATCATTATGTTTTTTATGTAAATAATCCGCCTTCGGCGATGCGGCTGTGGGCAGCCGCGCTACCGCATAGACGTAAAGCCCAACTCACTAATCACTAACCACTAGCCACTAGCCACTAGTCACTAATCACTAACCACTAATCACTAATCACTACAACTCCTACCACAGCAGCTCCCAGCTCTCATACTCCACGCCCTCCATGACGCCGCTGCCGGTGATGCCGAGGCCCGTCACGCTGCCCTCCACACTGAGGTTGATGGTGTAGTTGACGGAGGAAATATAGCCGTCGTCCCGGATATACGCGTCGATCACGGAGCCGGTGTAGGTGATGGTGCAGGAATTGATCTTGATGACCTTGAAATCCAGCGAGGCGGTGTCGAGGTAGCCGATGGCCCCGGCGTTATAATAGGGGATGCCGCCGAAATCAACGGTCTCCGGCAAGAGGTTGATCACCACGTGCCGCATGCCGTTGGCCGTATCCGAAAAGGCGTTGCGCACGCCCTCGGAGGACAGGGAGAAGGCCCCGCGCTTGGGCAGCAGGATGGGCACCGTTTCGCCGTCTTCATTGACGCCCGTGCCGCCGCTGAAGGTGAGGGTGGAATCCGCCGGGTCGCCGATCATGCTCACCAGCGTATTGGCCAGCTTGGTGGTCAGCGCGCCGAGGGGCTGCGCCTCCACCACGTTGCCGGAGAAGGTCTCCGTATGATGGACGCTGACCGTGCCCGTATAGGCACGGGTGCGGTTCAGCGCGTCGGCGTAGAGATTGATGACCTCCTGCACGGAAAGCTGCGGCGCTTCCGTCGGGGCCTCCGAGGTGGTTTCCGTCACCGGAACGGTGGTCTCCGGCAGGGCCGGCGCCGTCTGGGTCTCCGGCATGATGGAGGTGGTCTCCGTCGGCGAGGTCAGCGTTTCGGACGGCTGACGGCTGCCGGGATCAAAATTGAACGTCCGCGTCAGATTACAGGCGGAGCAGCTCAGAACCGCGCACACCAGCGCGGCTGCGGTCAACATTCTGACAGATCGTTTCATAAAAAGTCTTTCCCTTCTGTTTCAGGTCAAATCGTTATCCACTGGCTCGCGGAGGCCGTCGGCAGGAGGAACGTCCTCCGTCAGCGGGTCGATGATGGGCCGGTAGAATATCTCCGCGTTACCGGCGGGCCTGCCGTTATAGATGGCGCGGAACAGGGCGTCGCAGTCCGGAAAGCGGTCCTCCCCATAGACGCTGAGGCCCTTCATCAGCCCCTCCTCCAGCGCGGCGGTCGGATAGACGCCGAGAGAAGAGGGCGCGCGCAGCTCGTCCTTATAAACCCGGTCGGAGGCCGCGTCCGGCGTGACGCCGGTCATGCAGCGGTACATCACGGCGCACAGCGAATAGACGTCCGTCCACGCGCCGGGCACGCCGCTCTTCCGGTAGAGTTCTTCCGGGGCGAACCCGGGCGAGAGAAAGGTAGCCACGTTTCCTCCGGGCGAGCCGAGACCCTCCAGCTTCAGCAGACCGTCGCGGACCGTAAAGCTGTCCGGCGTGAGGTTGCAGCGCAGCAGCCCCATGGACTGCTCCCGCGCCGATTGGCGCATCACCGGGGCGAACAGCGCCAGCGCGTACTCCGGCGAGATCTGCCCCTGGGTCTCAAGAAAGGCGGACAGCGGCTGCCCCGCCGTCTCGTCCGTCACGCCGTAGACCGTGCCGTTGGTGTAAAACAGATCCGTCACCTGCGCGGCGGAGGACAGGCCGTTCATCCGGCTCAGCAGACGAAGCTCACGGACGAATTTATTCTTTCCGGCGTTGAAATGCTCCTGTGCGCCGGGGTTCACCGCCGCATCGGCGCCGTCCGCGCCCCGGACGGCGAGATCCTTCGGAAAATACTCCCGGAGGCTGTGTTTCGTTTCCAGAAAGCGGTCGACGGCCAGATAGACGATGCCCGAACGGCTTTCCGAAATGGCAAGGCCCACCACGTACCGGTCCGCCAGCACCGTTCCGGCGGGCAGATGGCCGGGCTTTTCCCGGAGGGACAGGGGCCTGCCGCAGGCGGGACAGACCGTCTCGCCCCCTGACAGCTTCGCCATGCAGGCGTAGCACCACTCCCGCGGGGCGGGGGTGGGCGTGACGGCGGGCAGGGCCGCTTCCCCGGCGGGCTCTTCCGCACCGCCGCCCAGTCTCTTTTTTCTGTCCCGCATGGCGGCGGCGATGATATAGACCACAAAGGCGGCGATCAGTATCAGAAAGGCGATGACGCCGAAATTTTCAGTTGGCAGACCGATCCCCTCCTTTTCTTTGTTTCAGGATGCTGCTCCGCGACAGAGGGCCTTATCCCTCCGTCGTCTGGTCGCCCTCGGAATAGGGCTCCTCCTGAGAGGATTCAAAGGTATCCAGCGTCATGCCAACCTGACCGATCAGCTGGTAATAGGACGAGGCGCTTTCGCCGCTGGCGGCGGAGATGACCACGGTGCCGTCGTTCTGCACGTGCAGCGCGGCGGTGTAGCCGAAAATATCGTCCTCAAAGTCGGAGGTGGTTCCCGCCACGAAATCCGTCATGCCCAGCACCGGCTTGTTGCGGTTGTTGGCGCCGCGGAACACGGCGTAAACGCCGTTCTGGCTGATGGAGAACAGATCCGGCACGAAATCCTTGCGCAGGCCGGAATAATCCAGCTGCTTGGTCGAGCCGTCCAGCACGCCGTAGATCTCGCCGGAGGCCTTGTTCAGAATGTACTGGCCGCAGATCATGTAGTCGTCTTCCAGCGAGCCGGGGAAGGTCTTCACGTCCGTGTGGTTCTCGCCGTCAAAGCAGCGCAGGATGAAGCCGCCGTCCACCCGGCCGAAATAGTAGACGCCCTTGTCGTCTTCCCACATGTGCAGGGAGGCGGCGTCAATGATATACTGCACGTTATCCACGTTTTCGCCGGTGCCGCCGCTGGTGAGGATATCCAGCTTGCTGCTGTCCTGCAGAGCGGTATAGTACCGGGACGAGAAGAACAGCACGTTGCCGGTCTGCCCCAGGATATCCGAGGTGAACATCTTATAGTCCGTGCGCATGCGGGCGTTGATATCCACGATCCGCTGGTTCTCGTTCAGGAAGTGCTTGCAGGTGTGGTCAGCATAGAGATAAAAGCTTTCGCTGAACACCTTGTCGTCCTGATAGAAGCGGGTCTTGTCCACGTCCAGCAGCATCAGCAGCGGCGCCTCCTCCGTAAAGCCGGGGAACATATCCGTCACCTTGAAGAAGGCGTAGTCGTAGAGATAAACGCCCTCATACAGCGTGTTGGTGAACAGACCGTAGCCGATGGTCTTTTCCGGCAGGTCGATGTAGTGGATCACCGCGGGCAGCTCCTGACCGCTGCAGGGGGCCTTCACCTCAAAGGTTCCGCTCTCCTCGATCTGGGTGAACGCGCCGTTTTCCACCCGGTAGAATCGCACGCCGCCCTGCAGATCCATGGCGTAATAGACGTTTTCAACGTCCGTTTTCAGCAGCGGGCTGTTCTCCTCCGTCATATAGGCGAACACGTCCGTATAGGAGATGGTCAGCTCCTCATGAACGGCCTCGTCGTGCGCCTTGACGATCTTGTTGATGTCGAAAACGCCGGTGACCGTGATCACGCCCACGCAGATAAGCGCCACCAGCAGCACGGAAAGAATGATCTTGTATTTTTTTACCATGGTTTTACCTCCGGGTCACAGCATGTAGTCTGTGACTTCTATGATCTCGTTGTTGCGCAGATAGATGCGGGGGACG
>CAMVNL010000082.1 GCA_947168785.1 uncultured Clostridia bacterium
ACCAAAAAGATTTCATTATGATAAAGTATTCTTCAAAAAACTGTGATAGAATAAGATTATCATTGCCACAACAAATGCAAAAAACGTATGATACAGCGATCCGTACAATTAGGGTGCGGTAAGTGTGAAGACTAAGCCGTCGGAGTAGTCAACAATCAGGGCACGGTTCCAATGTCATATGACAGGGGACGGTTCCCCGTCTTGGCCTGAAATGTCAACAAAAGACAAGGTACCGTCCCCCCGTCTTACCCCTGTCTTCCCCCCGTCTTACGAAAAAGAAGGAAATATATAACGAAGTCTGATGACGTTTATCCGCCGCTTGCAGCAATGCAAGCGTTTTTTTTTGATGTTGATACTGGCGTTTTTTTGATGTTGGCGCTTGTGTTTCCGTAAGGTTTCCTGTATAATAAATCCGATTATTCAAAAAAAAATTCAGAACGGAATTATTGCCATTGCTGCGGGGAGGCACAACGATTTGAAAATCGGGAAAAAACTGATCATCTCAATGCTCGCGCTGACGCTGGGCACGATGCTGCTCGTCTATGCCGGGCTTTACGCCATCGTATCCGATCTGCGGGGGAACATACAGAAGCTGTATGAAGACATCAGGACGGACGCGGAGCAGACCATAGAAGAGGGCCTGTATGCACAGGATTCCGATTCGCTCGGCGTGCTGGCGGATATGCAGATGGAGGTGGTGGATTCCCGGCTGCGGATCGTGGCGGACGCGGTCAGTCAGTCGGCGGAATATGCGGAAAAGCTCTACGCCGCGCCGTCGGTTTACGCCAACCCCGTCTACACCCCCGTGCATCTGTCCGAGGCGCCGGATACGCTCTCCGCGCGGTATATGTTCAGCGCGGGGATCGCAGAGACCGCCGCACTGACCGAAGAACTGAAGCTCATCTCGAATATGGAGGAAATATTCGCGCCGATCATGAGATACAACAGCCGGTTCCTCGATAATCTCTACGTGGGCACCGCCAGCGGGATCTTCTATCAGTACACAGACAACAACGTTTTCCGTGAAAATTACGTGGTAACTGAGCGCCACTGGTACGTCAACTCCGTCTCCTTCCCGGATAAGATCATGTGGAAGGAAACGGAAATCGATTCCTACGGGAGACCGTGCATCACGGCTTCTATGGCGGTCAGGGACCCGGAAGGCAGGATCGTCGCCGTGGTAGCGGCCGACGTCAATTTCGAACAGATGATGTCCAACGTGATCGGCAGCGGGCTGGGGGAGACGGGAACGACCTTCCTCCTCGGCGCCACCAAAAATCTGTTGGCGTACAGCGCTTTGATGGAGGACGCCAAAGCGCATAACGGTCTGTATAACGCCTTTGCGGATCACTTTGCGGACGCGCAGAACGTGCGGAAAAAGATCGACGACTGCGCCTTTGGCGACGGAGACGCGTTCCACGCCGAGCTTGACGGCAAAGAGATCTATATGATCGCCCGCGTGATCCCCTCCACCGGCTGGCTTCTTTGCACCGCCATCAATGCGGAAGAGGTGACGGAGCCCATCGGGAAGGTGACGGCGCAGTCCGATCAGATCTTCGCCGACGCCAGCGCGGAAATGACCGGCGAATTCAGGTCGATGATCGCCACCTCCCTCTTCGGCATTGTCGCCATCATCCTGCTGGTCGCCGTCGTCGAGTACTTCATATCCCGCACCATCTCAAAGCCCATCATCAGGCTGACGGACACGGTCAAAAGCATCGGCGACGGGGATTTTGACAAAAAGTCGGAGATTGACAGCCGCGACGAGATCGGCGACCTGGCGCGTGTTTTCAACAAGATGCAGGACGATCTGAAGCTGTATACGGAGAATCTGAAGACCGTCACCGCCGAAAAGGAACGTATCGGCGCGGAGCTGAACGTGGCGACGCAGATCCAGGCGGATATGCTCCCGCGGATTTTCCCGCCGTTCCCGCAGAAAAAGGAGATCGACCTTTTCGCCTCAATGGTCCCCGCAAAAGAGGTGGGAGGCGACTTCTATGACTTCTTCCTGATTGATGACGACCGTCTGGCGCTGGTGATCGCGGACGTCTCCGGCAAGGGCGTTCCCGCGGCGCTGTTTATGGTGATCTCCAAAACGCTGATCAAAAACCGCGCCATGCAGGGCGGTTCTCCGGCGCAGATACTGGCCGACGTGAACGACCAGCTCTGTGAGGGCAATGAATCGGATATGTTTGTCACCTGCTGGTTGGGGATCTTCGATCTTTCAACGGGCGTGTTGACAGCCGCAAGCGCCGGGCATGAGTTTCCCGCCGTATGCGGCGCCGACAGGAAATTTGAGCTTTTGAAAGATAAGCACGGCTTTGTGCTCGCCGGTATGGAGGGCGCACGCTACCGGGATTATGAGATACAGCTCGAGCGGGGCGGCAGCATCTTCGTCTATACGGACGGCGTGCCGGAGGCGACGGACGCCGCGGATGAAATGTTTGGGACGGACCGGATGTTGGAAGCGCTGAACCGCAGCCCGGAAAAAGACCCGAAAGTGTTCATCCGCGAGGTTGACGCCGCCGTAAAGGAATTCACCGGTGAAGCGCCTCAGTTTGACGACATGACCATGGTTGCCCTGACCTGGCGCGAAAAAGAGACGGATCCCACCGAACAAAAGCCGTAAGGAGACGGAAAAAAACGTCGCCTGTGGGCGTTTATGGCCGCAGACGCAGCGGGGCCGGGTGGAGAAAGAGGATGCGATGGACAGTACGGAAAGAGTCCGGCGGACGATTTTGGGGCAGCCGGTTGACCGGCAGCCGATTTACGGCTGGGTGTCTGCCAATCTGACGGACGAATTGAACGCCGCCTACGGTTCGGTGGCGGCGTTTGAGGATCGGTATGAATTTGACATGAGTCACGTTTTCGGCGGGCCGGGGGCATTTGACCGGCGCGTCTTTGACCGTCTTCAAAGTGACAACGAAGAGATGACCCCCGACCTGCTGCTGGACGAGGATTTCTTCACCGACCCGGACGATCCCGAGGCTTACCGGAATATCCGGGAGGCGTTGGCGTTCCATAAACGGCGCGGCCGGTTCTGTTACGTGCAGACGCCCGGCTTTTTCGAGCAGTTCAACGGCGTGTTCGGCATTGAAAACCAGCTGCTGTACCTGGCGATGTATCCGGAGGAGCTGGGAGAGCTGTACCGGCGGCAGGCGGAGTGGACGGTGCGGTTCGCCGGGCAGTGCATCGATCTCGGCGTCGACATGATCCATCTTTCCGACGACTGGGGCGCGCAGAACGATATGATGTTCAGCCCGGCCCTCTGGTGGGAGCTGATCTATCCGAATATGAAGCGGGTGGTGGACTACGTTCACAGCCGCGGCTGTTTTTGCTCATTGCACTCGGACGGCTGCATTGCGAAGGTGACGGACGGGATCGCCAAGCTGGGGCTGGACGTGGTACATCCTTGGCAGGAGAGCGCGGGCATGCGCTACGATCTCTACCTGGACAGGTATCAGGATACCTTTGCCATTCTCGGCGGCGTGTGCATTCAGACGGCCCTTGGCATCATGGACAGGGAAGCGCTGGAACAGGAGATCCGCCGGGTGTTCGGACTGCTGCGGGGCAAACGCTGGATCTGCTGCACCACGCATTTCGTGCAGAAGCACTGCTCGGTGGAGGACCTTGCCTTTGCCTACGATCTGATCTATCGGCTGGCGAGGGAATAATTCGTTCGTTGCGATCTTGTTGTATTTTTCGCCGCTTGCCGCAGGGCAGGCGGTGTTTTTTGTTTATTAATGCGGCAATTAAATAGTTGGAAATAAGAAAGGTTGTGCTGCCGCATTAATAAAACGATCATAACGCCGTTTTTTGCCGTTTTACGGCAAAAAACATGGCGAAATATTACTTCGGCAATCATAAAACCGTCGTTTATCATTCAAATTATTTAATTGCCGAAGTAATAACAGGAAACTTCTCCGCAGGATAAAAGCCGGTTGGTTGTTCCTGTTAAACAAAAAACCGCCTTGCGGCGGTGTGTTCTCTGATTCGCGCGGGGGGGCGTGTCAGCCTTCTGCCCGCATGGTGCGGATCTCTCCGTCCACCACGGCGGCAAGGGCGGCGTCCAGCCGCAGGTTGACGAACCGGATGCCACGGGCGGGGTAGAAGAGGAATACCGAGCGGGTCGGGGTCGTTTTGTCGGACAGAACGCTGTAACGGCCGCCCTCATAGACCAGCGCCGCGCCGTTTTCGATGCACACGGAGGGGTAATCGGCCTTGGCCGCTTCAAAGGTGTAGGAGCGCCAGCCGATGCTGTCGTAGTGGGGCGTGAGGCAGAAGGGCAGCAGCCCTGCGCAGTCGTAGTAGGCAAAGCCCGGGGCCGTGCCCACAAAGGGGCCGTGGGCGATGATGCGCAGCGTCTCCGGCTCGGTGTCGTCCCAGCCCTTGTCCGCCCAGCACATGGCACCGGAGCTGAAGCCCATCAGCACCGCGCCGCGCTTCAGCGCCGCGTCCGCCGCTTCGAAAACGCCCTTTTCGGCCCAGTTTTCCGTCAGGAATTTGAGACTTCCGCCGGTGGCGTAGACGATATCCGCCCAGGCGAATTTTTCAGCGACTTCTTCGGCGGACTCTTTGCTGACCAGCAGCACGTCGGAGTCGCAGCCCGCCCCGGCGAACCGGGTGATGATGCCGTCGTTCTCCGAATACTCGTCATAGCTGGCGGTGGGGACGAACAGCATGTGCGGGTGGTCTTTGTTGACGTGGGCCATGCATTTCTCCAGAATGGGGCGGAAGGTCTCGTCGGTATCGAATTTTCCGCCGATGGCGATGATCATTCCGTCGGGATAGGCCGCCTCGCTGGCGGCGGTATAGGCGGCGATCTCCTCCGCCGAATAATACCGGTCGGCCTTATGCGGGAACAGACCGCCGAAAAAACCGGTGATGACGCTCAGCAGCAGCGCGACCGCCTTGGTGAACAGCTGTATTCTTTCCATTTGTGATGCCTCCCTGACCGGCGGCCGACAGCCGCCGTTTGACCATTGCTGTGATACTATTGTAGCAAATCACCCTGAAAGAATCAATAGCCGCCGGAAAAATGCGAAATGATATTGTAAAAAAATATCGGCTGTGGTAAAATTGATCCGACAGAAGAATGATTGCATTACGGAGGAGATTATGACTAATATCTGGCATGACATTTCACCCAAGCGCATCACCCCGGAGGACTTTATCTGCGTGATCGAGATTCCCAAGGGCGGCAAGAAAAAATATGAGCTGGACAAGGAGACGGGCCTCATCATCCTGGACCGGATCCTCTACACCTCTACCCACTATCCCGCCAACTACGGGTTTATTCCGCGCACCTACGGCGACGACGGCGACCCGCTGGACGTGCTGCTGCTGTGCAGCGAACCGCTGGAATCCCTGACGCTGGCGCGGGCCTATCCCATCGGCGTGATCTCCATGCTGGACAGCGGCCGCAACGACGAAAAGATCATCGCCATCCCCTTCAACGACCCCAACTACAATATGTATACCAATATCGACCAGCTGCCCGGCCACATCTTCGACGAGATGAAGCATTTCTTCTCCGTCTATAAGAGCCTTGAGAACAAGGAGACCGCTGTGGACGAGGTCAAGGACCGGGACACCGCCGTCAAGATCGTGGCGGAAGCCATCGACAATTATATCGAGACGTTCTGCAAGTAAAACGGAGAAGTGATTATGAGGATTTATCTGGACAACTGCTGTTATAACAGACCATATGATGATCAGATGCAATTGAGAATTTCATTGGAAACACAGGCGAAGCTTTTTGTTCAGGACCTGATCCGAAATAATCAGATTGAACTTGCAGCCTCATATATGCTGATGTATGAAAACGAGCAGAATCCATATGAAATGAAAAAATATGCGATCCGAAATTTTGTCCAAGACAATACATCTGTTTATATAGGGTATGATAAAAGTGAAGAGGTCAGTGTGATTGCCTCTCAAATTGCCGCGACAGGTATCAAAGCAAAGGACGCGATTCACGTTGCAAGCGCTATTCTGGCTGCCTGTGATTATTTCCTGACAACGGATATCAGACTTCTGAAATATCAGTCGAAGCGGATATCTTTGTTAAATCCCGTTGATTTTATTCAGTATTGGGAGGAGCATACAGATGGATAATACGATTGAAATTATGAATGAAGGGATCAGCTGTCTTATCAAAGAGCTTGGTGTTGTCAAAACGGAACAGTTTATTTCCGTCATGATGCGAGAGAAATTCGATTATACAAAATGGCAGCGCCGTCTTTTTTCGGATATGGATGTAAATGATCTGAACGCCGCGGCTGCGGAGCACGATAGAAACAACCGGATTCATACCGTCTCCTGAATCGTGATACTATGATTTTTCATCCGAAAGGAGAACCTCTATGACCGATCTCAGAATGTATTCCCGCATCGCGCGTCTGGTCTTCCCCGTCATGGGGCTGGCCTGGGGCGCGACGTCCTATTATTATATGATATGGAACGTGCCCGTTTACGGCGCGCTGCTGGCGGTGACGTTGGCCTGCGTCTTCGCGCTGGATTTCATCACCGGTCGTCAGCGGATGCAGCCGAAAAAGAAGGCGGCGCTCCATGCGGCGGTGCTGACCGCCTGCTTCGGCGTCGGGTATTTTGCACTGGCGTTTTTACTCAACAACGTGATCTGGGGCGGCGGCAAGAGCTACCTGACGGTATTGGCGCTGCTGGTTCCGTTCCTTGCGTTTTTCTGCGTGCTTTACGTCCGCTGGAAAAGGAGCTACGCGGAGCTGATCGGCAAAAAGCCCTTCCCCTGGAGCTCCCTGTGCGGGATCGCGGCGGCGGTGGCCGTCACCTGCCTGCCGGTGCTTTTCGGGCGGCTGTTGCCGGATTACTATATGACGCATCACGGCAGGGAGCCCGCCCCCGCGGTGTACGGCTCCTATATCGAAAAGGAGGTGGCGACCGTGACGGACGCGCAATTCTACGTTTCCGCGACAGAGGGCGACGACGCCAATGAGGGCACGTTTGAACGGCCTTTTGCTACGTTGGAAAGGGCGCAGGCTGCCCTGCGCGCATTGGATAAGACCGGAAAAACCGGCGTGACCGTGGCGGTGAAGGCAGGGGAGTACCGTACCCCCGGCCTGACCTTTACGGCGGAGGACGGCGGCACGGAGGGCTGTCCCGTGACCTGGTGCGCCTACGGCGACGGGGAAGTGGTCCTCAACGGCGGCGCGACGCTGCCGGCGGAGGCATTTCATCCCGTGACGGACGAAGCCATGCTGGCCCGGCTCCATGAAGAGGCCCGGCGGAAGGTGGTCTGCGTGAAGCTCGCCGATCTGGGCGTCACGAAGGAACAGTACGGCAAAATCTACGCCATCGGCAGCTACAACACGGCGGCCCAATATGATGGCGACTGGGTGGGGGATATCTACAGCGAGCTGTTTGTCAACGATCGCCGCCAGACCCTGGCCCGCTATCCCGACGAAGGGTGGCTGGCGACCGAAGAAGTGGTGCAGACGGGCTACGGGCTGGAGACCGGCGGCGCGCTGACCAAGCGGGAGGACTGGTATGAGATCCGCAACCCCGCGCCGGATATCTATAAAATCAGTCAGGAACTGACCGACCGCGTCGCCTCGTGGAAGACGCTGGACGACGTGTGGCTGTTCGGCTACTGGAAATACGACTGGGCGGACGCCTCCTCACCCATCGGCGACTTCAATGCGGAGAAACGTACCCTCTCCCCGAAATTCGTCAGTACCTACGGCACCAAGACCGGCGCGCCCTACTTTTTCTTCAACGTGTTTGAGGAGCTGGACGCCCCCGGCGAGTGGTACCTTGACCGGGACAGCGGCGTGCTGTACCTGTATCCCGACGGCGACCTGACCGGCGCGGTGGTCGATATGTCCCTCACCACGCGGCCGGTGATCACCGTGGAAAACGCTGGTTTCCTCACCTTCCGGGGCTTTACCGTCAAGGGGACCCGGGGCGACGGCATCTCCGTCAAGGGCAGCGACGTGACCGTGGAGCGGTGTCTCATCAAGAACGTCGCGGGCAACGCCCTCGTGATGGAGGGCTTCCGCAACACCGCCCGGGATAACGAGATCACCCGCACGGGCAAGGGAGGTATCGTGCTGACCGGCGGCGATCAGCAGACGCTGACCCCCGGCGAGTGCCGCGCGGAAAACAACCTGATCCACGACTGGAGCGAGATATACCAGACCTACCAGCCCGCGG
>CAMVNL010000083.1 GCA_947168785.1 uncultured Clostridia bacterium
TTTCGGTGTTCACGTGGTTGGATGCGTCAACGCCGGTCTCCCGGGTCTCAAAGGCGTCGCAGCGGGAGCAGTCGCGCCGCTCCGAGCCCTTGACGGTGCAGGTGGCGGCGGTCACAGCCGTCCACGCGCCGAAATCGTGGGCGTTGGGATCGACGGCGATCTCCCCGCCGCCGGAGACGTATTTCTGACAGTCGAGGCAGTAAACGCCGGCCTCTCTGCCCGGATCGGTACAGGTGGCGGCAACGGCTGCTCTCTCTTGGGTGTGCGCATGGTTGTTCGGATCAAACGCGGTTTCTCTCGTCTCGTAGGCGTCGCAGCGGGAGCAGTCGCGGCGCTCCACACCTTTGGAAGAACAGGTGGCGGAGTTGTAGGATACCCATGCGCCGAAATCGTGGGCGTCGGGATCCGCGTCGACCTCCGCGCCGCCGGAAACGTATTGCCGACAGTCGAGGCAGTAAACGCCGGCCTCTCTGCCCTTGACGGTGCAGGTGGCCGCCACGGCGTCTCTGTTCTCCGTGTTCACGTGGTTGGTCGGGTCAAGGGCGGTCTCCCTCGTCTCAAAGGCTTCGCAGTTGACGCAGTCGCGTCTCTCCGTGCCCTTGACGGAGCATGTGGAGGCGGTCACGGCCGTCCATGCGCCGAAGGTGTGGGCGTCGGGATCCGCGTTGATCGCTTCGCCGCCGGAGACGAACTTCTGACAGTCGAGGCACCAGACGCCCGCCTGTCTGCCCTGCGCGACGCAGGTGGCGGCGACCGCCGGGCGGTTTTCGGTGTTCACGTGGTTGGATGCGTCAACGCCGGTCTCCCGGGTCTCAAAGGCTTCGCAGTTGGCGCACGTGCGCTTCTCCGAACCCCCTGCCGTACAGGTGGCGGCGGTCACGGTCGTCCAGTCGCCGAAGACGTGCAGAGCGGGGTCGGGAGCGGTTTCCGCCGTGCCGATGGCGCGGCAGTCCGCGCAGATGTATTTGATCTCGCCGCCCTGCGCGCAGGTGGCGGGGGTGAGCGTTTCCAGCGTGACCTTGTCGGCGTGCCCGGTGCAGAAGGGGACGGTTTCCACCGTGCCGGGGGAAGTCTGCGTGGCGTTGGGCTTCGTGTTGATCATCACGTACAGCGTGCCGTTGCGCTGGGTCAGGCCGTAGATGCGGCTGCCGTTCTCATACTGCGTGAAATCCGGCGCATAGACGGACGCGTCCTCCCCGGTGGCGATATCATAAGAACGGATCGCATCCGGCGTGGAATAGAACAGTTTGCTGCCGATGGAGGCAAGCCGGGTATAGCAGTCGGAATAGGAACCGCCGTTCGCGGTCGTCCACAGACTGTCGATCGTCATGAGCGTGGTCTCGGCGCCGGTGGAGAGATCCAGGCATTTCAGATCCCCGTTGCCGCTCTGGTTGCCGGGGACGCTGCCGTCCACGTAATACAGCTTGTCGCCGATCAGCTGGAACTCACAGGTGATCGCTTTCCAATAGCTGTCCTCATACGCCGTGGAGGAGGGTTCATCCGTGAAATCCGTCGCGTTCCTGTGTCCGGCGGAGAAGGTGGAGAAGGACTGCAAAAAGTTGGTATGATTCACACGGCCGGTCACTTCCGAGACGGGATCGTCCCACGTCACGTCGATGAAGTAGGGGGTATCGCCGTCAATGCGGACCAGATTCCAGCCGTGATTGATCGTCTTTGAGGAGATGTAATCATTTTCGATGCCGAGGATATCCAGCATCCAGCCGTAGGCCATGGCGTACCCCTGGCAAACGCCGATCTGCAGCGCCAGCGGGCCGTAGGCGCAATAGGATTCGTTGGGGATCGTCCCGTTGTTGTAATTGACGATATCATAGCCGCACCACGCCGCCAGACGGTCGTGAAGGATCAGGCATTTTTCCGCGTCGGAGAGAAACTCGTTATCCCCGATGCCGTAAAGCAGCTGCGTGGCGGCGTCGTTGCAGGCATCCGCCATGGCCAGATAGGTTTCCTGATCGTATTGGTAATAGTCGCCCAGATTCAGATAAGACAGGATCGTGCCTGTCCCGGTATTGCGGATGTTGTAAGAAAATTGCTTGCAGGTTCTGAGCAGAACGGGCTCATAGAACAGGAAATTCTTGATGTACTGGATATTCGGATCGTCCTGCGTCCCCGAATAAGGGATGTTGAACTCTGAAAGCGCAACGGAAGCCTGATGATTGGCAATGGCGTCCCGGATGGCGGAAAAAGCGCCGTCCCAGTCGACGTTGACGTCGATGTCGTCAGGGACAAAAATCGAGGCCTGATCGTCGATCGGATCGACGACCACAACGGTTTCTTCGCCGTTGCCGTCTGCCGCGAACGCGGGCAGCGCGGCGGAAAACAGCATCAACAGCGATAACAGGATGGACAGTGTTTTCTTCATAAAGATACTCCCTTCTGTTTGTTTGTTTTCATCATAAGCGGCGCAAGTGACATTTCGGTGACATTCCGGTGACGGTTTTGTCACTTTCCGCTTTTGTGTCACTTTTTATTTTATCCGAGAAAAAAAGGATAGTCAATCGTCAATCCGCAGACAATCACCTTTTTGTCACTATTTGCCAATCAGAGCGGCTTACCGTATTGCAAAATGCTGTTCCCGCAGAGAGAAAACGGCGGCTGTTTTGAAAAAACAGTTTACACAGATCGTTTTATTTAGTATAATGTAATGAATGGATTTTTTCCGTTCGATTTTTCCACCGAAAGGTTTGATATAGATTTGGACATCTATCTTGACAACTCGGCCACCACGCAGGTGTGCCGGGAGGCGGTCGACGCCATGCTGCCGCTGCTGACGGAGAACTACGGCAATCCCTCGGCGGTGCACGCCAAGGGCGTGCGGGCCAAAACCGCGCTGGAGACGGCGCGGGGCCGCATCGCGGAGGCGCTCTCCTGCGCGCCGGAGGAAGTCTATTTTGCCCATTCCGGAACGCTGGCCAACAACACGGCGATTTTCGGCGCGGCGGAGGCGAAAAAGCGGGCGGGCAACCGCATTGTGACCACCGCCACGGAACACCCCAGCGTCGCCAATTGCATGGCCCGTTTGGAGGAACGGGGGTTTGAAGTGATCCGCCTGAAGCCCTCGGCAAACGGCGCCTTCGCCCCGGAGGACCTGCTGCGTGCCGTCAACAAAAACACGATCCTCATCAGTTGCATGCTGGTGAACAATGAGACCGGGGCCATCAACCCCGTGGAGCTGCTGCAAAAGGCGGCCAAACGCGCGGGCTCCCCTGCGCTGATCCACGTGGACGCCATTCAGGCCTTCGGCAAGCTGCCGGTGAAGCCCGGCAAAATGGGAATCGACCTGCTGACAGTCAGCGGCCATAAGATCCACGGACCCAAGGGCGTGGGGGCGCTGTATCTCCGCAAGGGCGTACAGATCCGGCCCTATATTGTGGGCGGCGGACAGGAAAACGGCCTGTTCTCCGGCACGGAGGCGCTGCCCGCCATCGCGGGCTTCGGCGCGGCGGCCGCGGCACTGCCGGATCCCCGCCAGTCGCTGGAAAGAATGCGGCAGCTTCGCCGCTATACGCTGGAAAAGCTGAAAGCCATTCCGGGCGTTACCGTCAACTCCCCCGCCGACGGCCTGCCCTACATCCTCAACCTCTCCGTGGCGGGAATCCCCTCCCAGGTGCTGATCAACTACCTCAGCGAGCGGGGCATTTACGTTTCCGCCGGTTCCGCCTGCAAAAAAGGCCACCGCAGCGAGGTGCTCTCCGTCATGGGCCTGCCCCCGGCCAGAATCGATTCCGCCGTGCGGGTCAGCATGAGCCGGTTCACCACGTTTGAGGAAATGGACGGCTTCCTCCGCGCCCTCGCCAACGCGACGAAGGAAATCAGGACGAAGCTGTAAAACGGGGATTTATCGGGCTGACGCACCCCCGTAGCGCGGCACCTCAGTGCCGCTGTTTACCAAAGTTACATTTCAGGAACCTGAAAAACCAGCTGAATCGTACTTTTTCAGGAAACCTTGTTTTTTCATTCACAAAAAAGGTAGCACGGCGCATTGCGCCGTCTGGCGTGTGCCTTCATAACTAACTTATATCTTTTTTGAAATTAAAGGTTGTAGCACAATCGAAACGAGAATCATTATCGAACCGTCAGACGGCGCAATGCGCCGTGCTACCATGAAATATCTCGACAAACTCCAATTTGTAAAAAGGACATAAAACCATGAAAGAAATCATACTCATCAAAGACGGCGAGCTGGCCCTCAAGGGGCTGAACCGCTCCACCTTTGAGGATACGCTGATCAAGAACATGCGGGAGCGCATCAGCCCTCTGGGCAATTTCACCTTCCGCAAGGCCCAGTCCGTCATCGTGGTGGAGCCGGAAAACGAAGAGATCGACCTGGACGAGGCGGTCAGCCGCATCGGCAAGGTCTTCGGCATCGTGGGCATTTCCCGCTGCGCCGTATGCGAAAAGGACATCGACAAGATCCGAGAGATGGCCTATACCTACTTACAGGACGAGCTGCTGTTCGCCAAAACCTTCAAAGTGACGGCCAAGCGCTCAGACAAGACCTTCCCCTTCAAGTCCCCGGAGATCTGCGACGAGGTGGGCGGCTACATTCTCTCCAAGGTGCGGGGCATCAAGGTGGACGTCCACAATCCCGAGGTCACCGTCACCGTGGAGGTACGGGACGAGAGCGTCTACATTCACGGCGCGCAGCAAAAGGGCGCCGGCGGCATGCCCACCGGCACCTCCGGCAGGGCCTGCCTGCTGATTTCCGGCGGCATCGACTCCCCCGTGGCGGGCTACATGATGGCCAAGCGCGGCGTGAAGCTCACCGCCGTTCACTTCGCCTCGCCCCCCTATACCTCCGAACTGGCGGAGATGAAGGTCCACGAGCTGCTGGGGCGCGTTTCCATGTATGCCGGCCGGGTGAACCTGTTCACCGTGCCCTTCACCGAGATTCAGGAAGCCATCCGGGACAACTGCCCGGAGGAGATGTTCACCGTGACCATGCGCCGGGTAATGATGAAGCTGGCCTCCCGCATCGCCCAGTGGCAGGGCTGCGACGCGCTGATCACCGGGGAGAGCCTGGGTCAGGTGGCCAGCCAGACCATTCACGCGCTGAAATGCACCGACGAGTGCGCCGCGCTGCCCGTGTTCCGCCCCTGCATCGGCATGGACAAGAACGAAATCATCGAGATCTCCCGTAAAATCGACACCTTCGACATCTCCATCCGCCCCTATGAGGACTGCTGCACGGTGTTCACGCCCCGCCACCCCCGCACAAGGCCCACGCCGGAATACGCAAGGGAGATCGAGGCCATGCTGCCGGACGAGGAGGCCATGCTGCAGCGCGCCTATGACGGCGCGAAGCTGCTGGTGATCGAGGCCTTCGCCCGGTAACGCAGGAACCGCCGCGTTTATCTTCTATCGAAAAAGCGAAAACCGCCGTTTATACAAGCAAATGCAATTCGTGCAGCGCGCGCGTCGTCATCAGATAGGCGACCCGCGCGTTTTTTTCCGCCTGCCGGAAATCGGGCAGGATCACAGCGTCAAATTCCAAGCCCTTGGCCAGCGCCGCGGGCAGACAGACCACCCTGCCCCGGATGGGATCGTTGGCGGAGAGGACCGCGTCGCATTCCACCAGCGGCTTCAGCGCCGCGCAGAAGCGCTTCGCCTCCCGGGCGGTGGGCAGTATCACCCCCACGGAGCGGTACCGTTCGGGTAGCCCGCCGATGATCTCCGCCGCCGTCTCCGCCGGGTCCGCCACCTCGTGAAAGACCGGCTCACTCCCCTCCCGGTCAAACAGCTCGTAATCCGCCCCGGGCAGGTACCGCCTGGCAAATTCGCCGATCTGCTTCGTGCTGCGGTAGCTTTTGGCGATCTCAAAGGGCGTCGCCCCGTAGACGGCGGCGATCCGCCGGCCGTCGAGGCTGTCCGCCTGCGGCACGATCCCCTGATGGACGTCCGCCAGCAGGGTAAAAACCGTGGCGGGGTACAGCAGACGCAACGTGAGGTGCTGCAAGGGCGCGTAGTCCTGCGCCTCGTCGATGAGGATATGGGTCGGCAGGTTCCGCTCTTTGCACAGGCCGAGGGCGACCCTGATCCACAGCAGCAGCACGCCCTCCTCAAACCGCAGTCTGCCGCTTTCCAGCCTCTTGCAGAGGGCGGCGGTCTGTTCGTTTTCCCCATAAAAGGCGACGGCCATGCGGCGGCAGAGCACCGCAGGGTCGGTGCAAACCGCCCCGTCGATCATCGTTTCCGCCTTGCGCAGAAAGGTCTCTTTCAGCTTGGCATAGGCCGCGTCGGTGGATTCATCCACCCCGGTGCCGCGCATCACGGCGGCGTAGACCGTTTTGCGGTGGGCGGTAAAAAAGCGGCGGATCTCCTCCCTTGCCCATTGCTTCAGCACCGCCAGCTTCTCCCCCGCCCCGGGGGCGGAGAGGGCGGCGTACTTTTCCCGCAGCGCCGCTGCGGAGACGACGGTCTGCCCGAAGAGGGACAGGGTGACGAACCGCGCCGGGAGGGCGGACAGATACCGCTGCGCGAAGGCGACGAATTCCGGCGCGTAGGCGGCCCGCACGCTCATTTCCCGGTCGGGGTCCCCGGCCAGCAGCGCCTCCGTCTGTGAGAGGGCGCTCTCCACGGTAAAGCCCTTCAGGTGCTTGCGGAACAGGTCCGCGTAGGTACAGGAACGGATCTCCCGCTCGCCCAGCTCCGGCAGCACGCCGGACACGTAGGCGCGGAAGGCCTCGTTGGCGGTGAACATCAGCAGATCGGGCTGCGTCTGAGCAGCGCGGGCCTCATACAGCAGCCACGCCAGCCGGTGCATGCCAACGCTGGTTTTGCCGCACCCGGCAGGGCCGAACACCGCCAGACTCTTTGACGCGTCCGCCCGGATGGCCCGGTTCTGGTCCCGCTGGATGGTGCTGACGATGGTCTTCATCCGCTCGCCGGAGGCCCCGGAGAGCACATCCCGCAGCACCGCGTCGTCGATGCGCAGATCCGCGTCCCAGCAGGCGGCAAGGCGGCCCTGCCGGAACTGATACTGGCGGACGCGGGTGATCTCGCCCTTCACCGGGCCGCCGGGGGCGTCGTAGGAGGCGGGCCCCACCTCGCCCGCGTAGAACAGGGCGCTGACCGGCGCGCGCCAGTCGTAGGTCAGAAAGCGGTGATCCTCCCTGCGCAGGAGCGTCCGCAGCCCGATATAGCAGATCTCCCCGTCTCCCTCCGTCTCGGTGAAATCCACCCGTCCGAAGTAGGGCGACTGCCGCAGCTTTTCCAGATACGCCGCCTCGGCCAGGTCGGCTTCCGCCGTCGCCAGCTTTTTCTCCATTTCCGCGATGTGCTGGCCCGCCTCCGACGTGTAGTTATAGGGGTTCTGATACACCGCGCCGTAGGGATTTTCCGCGGTGAACTGCCTTCCGGCATCGCGCATATCGCGCTTCAGCGCCGCGCTCTCTTCCCGCAGCCGCGCAATCTCTGCTTCCAGATAGCCGCATACGTCCTCAAAATAGGCCTGCTCGTTCCGGTCCATGGTCCGCCCCTCCGTTTCCTCTAATTTTGCATACAGTATATCATATTCCGTCCGATTTTTACAGGCTTGATTTTTCCGAAAAGAAATGATATAATCATTATAGAAAAAAACCGAAGGGTAAGGCGGAGGCCTCGCGCTTCGGCTTTTTGTTTTTTTGGAAGAGAAAATCCGGCTTACGGCTGTTCCGCCGCCCGGCGCCGGCGGTGGTATTTGGCCGCCAGCAGGAAGGGGATCACCGACAGCAGGATCACCGCAGCGCCCACCAGGAACACGTTGCCGTTGGGCACGTACTCCGTCAGCCCGCTTTCGGCGTTGACGAAGGTCTCGCCGCTGGTTTTGACCACCGCCTGCCCGATGAGGGAGCCGCCGATCATGGGGATCAGCACGAAGAACAGGATCCAGATGCCCTCGAACTGGCCCTTGGCCTCCGCCGGATAGAGCTGCTTGGTCCAGACCTTGGTGGTCTGCAAAATGCCCACGTAGCCCACGCCGACGACAAAGATGCCCAGCCACAGCACCGGGTTGAAGATCTGCTGCGGATCGATGCCCTCCGCCTTGACGGGGAAGAGGATCATCAGCCCGGCGATGTTGACGGCGATGGAGGCCAGCGCGATGACCGGGTGCTTGTTTTTGTTGATGAGAATGCCGATGGGGATGGCGGTGAGCATGGCCA
>CAMVNL010000084.1 GCA_947168785.1 uncultured Clostridia bacterium
CAAAAGCAGGGATGACACGGTGAAGGACTATTCCTACTATGACGCCATCGTTATGGGCCCAGGCCTCACCACTGATGATGCTGCAGCCCAGCTGGTGGACGATGTGCTTGAGAGGGCTGAGTGCCCGCTGGTGCTGGACGCAGATGCCCTGAACATCGTGGCTCTGAAGGGCTGGCAGGACAGGGTCAAGGACAGATGTTTAAGAGGCCTGGCAACGGTCATCACTCCCCACATGGGAGAGGCGGAGAGGCTTCTTAAGGACGATCAGGATTTCGATTTTCAGGGCGCAGAGAGGGAAGAGGTCTTAAACGAACTTTACGATCTGACCGGTGCCACAGTGGTTCTAAAGGGCAACAGGACGCTGGTGAGGCCCATGTTCGGAGGGTCATTGGATCCGGTATATGTGAACACCACAGGAAATCCGGGAATGGCCACTGCCGGGTCGGGAGACGTGTTAAGCGGCATGATGGGAGGCCTCCTTGGACAAAACATCAAGAACGCAGCGATGGCATCCGTTTTTCTTCACGGACTGGCGGGGGATATCGCCTCCGAAACGAAGGGTCAGTATGGGCTTATAGCGGGAGACATAGTTGAGAGCATCCCCGAGGCCATCATGAATATATTGGAGGAAAAAAATGGACTACAGGACTTATGAAGACATCGCTCAAAGGATAAGGGTCGACGTCATCAAGGAAGTTTTCGGGGCGAATTCCGGTCATCCGGGCGGATCCCTTTCTTCCGCTGATATCGTTACCGCCCTCTACTTCAAGGTTATGAATGTGGACCCTGAGGATCCCTTGAGACCGGACAGAGACAAACTGATCTTTTCTAAGGGACATGCTGCCCCGGTGCAGTATGCGGCTCTGGCGGAAAGAGGATTCTTCCCCAAGGAAGAACTGGGTACCTTAAGAAAGCTGGGCACGAGGCTCCAGGGGCACCCAAAGATGGGAGCGCTCCCCGGAATCGAGATGTCTACAGGAAGTCTGGGACAGGGCTTCAGCGCAGCGGTCGGAATGGCTCTTGCCAATAAACTGGACGGCAATCCGGGAAGGATCTACGGAAAGGGCGATGGGGTGGTCGGAGTAATATTCCGCGCAGGCGGCCAATGAAAGGACCTGCTCTTTCGTGAAGCCCTCCGCCGGGGCCACGTCCGTCACCGTGAAGGAGCCGGTGGTCAGCGTGCCGGTCTTGTCGAAAACGGCGGTCTTCACGTCCGCCAGCGCTTCAAGGTAGTTGGCTCCTTTGATGAGAATGCCCTTGGAGGAGGCGCCGCCGATGCCTCCGAAAAAGGAGAGGGGCACCGAGATCACCAGCGCACAGGGGCAGGAGACCACCAGAAAGATCAGCGCACGGTAGACCCAGTCCTTCCAGTCGCCGGTGATAAGGGAGGGGATCAGCGCCAGCAGCGCCGCGCCAATCACCACCGTTGGCGTATAGTATTTGGCGAAGCGGGTCAGGAACTGCTCGCTCTTCGCCTTGTTCATGGAGGAGTTTTCCACCAGCTCAAGGATCTTCGCGGCGGTGGATTCGCCGTATTCCTTCGAGGCGGTATAGTACAGCGTGCCGGTCATGTTCACCGTGCCGCTGATGAGCGCGTCGCCGGGGCCCACGTCCGCGGGAACGGATTCTCCCGTCAGCGCGGCGGTATCCACCGTGGAGACGCCGCGGCTGACCACGCCGTCCACCGGGATCTTTTCGCCGGGGCGCACCAGCAGGGTATCGCCCACGCAGACCTCCTCCGGCAGCACCTCTTCCTCTATTCCGTCCTTCACCACCGTGGCGGTGTCGGGGCGCAGATCCATGAGGCCGGAGATGGAGCGGCGGCTTTTGCCCACCGCCACGTTCTGGAACAGCTCGCCGGTCTGGAAAAACACCATGACGAAGACGCTCTCGGGGTATTCCCCGATGACCAGCGCGCCGATGGTGGCCACCGCCATCAGGAACATCTCGTCAAAGACCTGCCCCTTGCTGATGTTGCGGGCGCTTTTCAGCAGCACGTCGTACCCCGCCGTGAGGTAGGGGATCAGATAGAGGCCGAGGTAAACGAACCGGTTGAGGTCAGTCAGCTTCTCCGTGACAAAGACCGCCGCGAACAGGCCGCAGGCGATCAGGATGCGGAGCAATAATTTTTTTTGTTTTCTGGTCATTTTAAGATCACCGTGCAGTCCGGCACGACTTTTTTCGCGGTCTTGACCACCTGCTTCAGGATCTCGTCAAAGCGGTCGTCCGGCGCTTCCAGAATCATCTTCTGGGCCATAAAGCTGACGGTCACGCGCTGCACGCCGTCGATGGCGGCCACCGCGTTTTCAAATTTTGCCGCGCAGTTGGCGCAGTCCAGGTCTTCCAATTGGATGTTTTTTTTCATGGTCGTTACCCCTTTCATTCCGTTGCCGCAGCCATGCTTTTTACTAGCCACTAGCAACTAGCTACTAGCTACTAGCCACTAGCAACTAATCACTCTCTCACATGCTCCATGCCCTGGGCGAGGATGGACCCCACGTGGTCGTCCGCCAGGGAATAGAACACGCTTTTGCCCTCCTTGCGGAACTTCACCAGCTTGGCGCTTTTCAGCACCCGCAGCTGGTGCGAGACGGCGGAATCCGTCACCCCCAGCACCTCCGCGATGTCGCAGACGCACATTTCCGTTTCAAACAGCAGATACAGGATCTTCACCCGGGTGGAATCCCCGAAGATCTTGAACAGCTCCGCCAGATCGAAGAGCTCGTCTTCCTCGGGCAGGTCGCGTCTGGCCGCCTCCGCAATATCCTGATGGACGACGTGGTCCTCGCATACCGGCGCGGCGTTGTAATCAAACAGGCTCATGGAACACAATCCCTTCTAAAAAAACTAACGATTGAACAACTGTTCAATCGTTAGTTTATCATAGGCGGTGACGGTTGTCAATACGTTTAGCGGTTTTTTATGAAAAAGAGGGGAGTTGTCGGGGGAATTCTAATGCAGCGCGGATCAGTGAGCAATGTCATTAAGATAAGTGGCGTGTGCGGGATAGTCCCCGTAGCACGCTGCCTCAGCAGCGTAATAAAATGCAGCGCGGATCAGTGATCCGCCCGCAATGCGATTCCGACATCCGCCTGTGGCGGATGCCTATCGCCGCAAAGCGGCGATTATTATTTGTTTATGCAAGAAACCGCCTTCGGCGGGGCGGCTGCACCGTAAACAAAAGCAGCGCGACAATGTTTGCGCGGGACAATATCATCGTAGCACGTTGCCTCAGCAGCGTAATAAAATGTAGCGCGGATCAGTGATCCGCCCGCAATGCGATTCCGATTAACGGCGCGTGGCGCCGTGCTACGTGATGTAACATTTGCGCAGAAAACGCAGCTGAGGCTGCGTGCTACGGGATTTCGCCAAACCCTAATTTCTGACCGTGACCCCAAAAAGAAAAGCGGCATTGCTGCCGCTGTTTCTTTATCCTTCGGATTTCTTGCCGAAAAACGTTGCGATCGTCGAAATAAGAAGAATAATCCAATGCAAAAGAACCTGTATGGGGCCGGGGAGATATTCGTCGGTCATGGGACTTCCGTCGTCGGAGATGCCGTCAACATAGGTGGAGGATTCTTCGTTCATCATATTAACTCCTTTCGCTGAAAGATAATCATTCATCACTATTATAATGGCGCAAAAACCGGATGTCAATTGACTATTTCAACAGTTTCTTTTCTTTTTATCTGTTGAAAACGCGAATCATGGCTGGTAAAAGCCCACTTTCTTCATGACCTTGCGCAGGGTTTTGCGGGCGAGGTATTCGGCCTTCTGCGCGCCGTCGGCGGCGCACTTTTCAATGTAGGCCTTATCCGCGAGGATATGCTCATACTCCTCTCTCAGGGGGCGCAGCTCCTCGGCCACGGCCTCCGCCACGGCCGCCTTGAAGTCGCCGTAGCCCTTGCCCTCAAACTCCGCCTCAATGGCGGCAAAGTCCTTGCCGGTGCAGCAGGAGTAAATGGTCATCAGGTTAGAAACGCCTGGCTTGCTTTCGCTGTAATAGACCCGCGCTTCGGAATCCGTCACTGCGCTCTTGATCTTTTTCACCATCACGTCCGTGGGGTCGGTGAGGGAAATGAAGGCCTTCTGGTTGGCGTCGGATTTGCTCATCTTCTTTTCCGGCTCCTGCAAAGACAGGATCTTCGCGCCCTTCTTGCCGATATAGGGCTCCGGGATCCTGAATACCTCGCCGTACAGGCCGTTGAAGCGCTCGGCGATATCCCGCGCCAGCTCCAGGTGCTGCTTCTGGTCGTCGCCCACGGGCACCTGATCCGCCCCGTAGAGGAGGATATCCGCCGCCATCAGGATGGGGTAGGTGAACAGGCCCACGTTCACGTTGTCCGCGTGGCGCTGGGATTTATCCTTGAACTGGGTCATGCGGCTGGCCTCGCCGAACTGGGTGTAGCAGTTCAGCACCCACGCCAGCTGGGAATGCTCCGGCACGTGGCTCTGTAAAAAGACGATGTTCTTTTCGGGGTCCAGCCCCAGCGCCAGCAGCATGGCGTACATCTCCACCGAGCGGCGGCGCAGGTCCTTCGGCTCGCTGCGCACGGTGATGGCGTGCAGATCGGCCACGCCGAAGATGCATTCGTTTTCGGCGGCCATATCATGCCAGTTCTTGAAGGCCCCGAGATAATTGCCCAGCGTCGGCGTGCCGGAGGCCTGCACGAAGCTGAGAACGGTTTTTTTTGTTTCGGTTGCGTTGTTTTCCATGGTCATTCTCCGTCAGTTTGCAAACAGGGTGGCGATAAAGATGGCTTGCGTGGTCTTCTTCAGGCCGGAAAGCTCGCGCTTTTCTGCGGGCACGGTATTGGTGACCTCCGTGAAGTCGATCCGGTAGACGCTGCCGTCGCGGGCGTTTTCAAGGCTGATCAGCTTCTTGCCGTACATGGTCACATTGATGGAGCCGCTGGCGGCTTCAAACACGTATTTCACGTAGCTGCCGACCCGCTCGCAGCGGGTGGCTTCCTCCAGCGGGGGGAAGAAGCTGAAATCAAAGGAGCCGGTGCTGGCGAAGTCATCCACGTCCATGTTCAGCGCTTTCATTTCCGCTTTCATGATGGGCGTGTTCAGATCCAGATACCGTTTTTCCTTTGGATTGACCAGATAGACCTTGCCGTCGATGGTCAGCACCGCGATTTTGATGTCGTTGAATTTTGCGCCGAGGTAGAGGGAATCGGGCGTCTTGGCGATCTCCAGATCGCTGCTGCCGCTGCCGTCCACCGTCTTGCCGGTGAAGGAATAGGTGCCGCTGCGCAGGATTTCGTATTCATTGTCCTTTTCGGGCGGAATGAAATCGGGGAGGTCGGGCTGAGTGGGCGTTTCCGGCTCCGTTGTGGTTTCGTCCGGCACAATGGGCTGCGTAGTGGTCTCGTCCGGAACGGCGGGCTGCGTGGTAGTCTCGTCCGGAACGGCGGGCTGCGTGGTAGTCTCCTCCGCCTCCACATACACGTCGTCCAGCGTTTCCAGCTTGACGGAGGCGCGCAGGATCAGTCGGGCGTCGGCGGAAGTAACAAACCCGTCGCCGTCCACGTTGGCGGCCAGTTCTTCTTCTTTCGACAGGTTCTCCAGCTTGACGGAGGCCCGCAGGGCGATCCGCGCGTCGGCGGATGTGATAAACCCGTCGCCGTCCACGTCGCCCAGCTTGCGGCGGGCGAAGGAGGGAACCGCAAAGTTTAACAGAATCACCGCCGTCACAAGCGCGGCGGCAAGTACAGCGTAAATACCTTTCTTTTTCATGATATGACTCCTGTCTGATATATTGATAAAGATATTTTTATCATACACAAAAAGGGTTCAAAACTCAAGTCCCATTTTTTTCTTTTTTCTCTATGATGCCCCACAGCGCCGCGCCTGCCGCGCAGAGCGCCGCGGCGGCAATGCTGACGATGAAGAAGACGCGCCGCAGCCCCGGGGACAGGGCGGCTTCGTATTTGAAGGAAACGAACCGCAGAAGGCAGACCGCGGCGGCGCAGAAAATCACCAGCGCTTTGAGGGCGGTCTTCACGGCGTTTCCCTCTGCATGACGCACAGCAGGGGCGTTGACTCTCCGTAAACGATGCGGATATCGGTATAGCCCAGCGCCTCATATTTCTCCCGGTATTCCTCATAGTTGTAGCGCATATCGAGGATCACGTAGTCCGCGTCCTCGGTCTCGTCCGTCTGGTGGTACCAGTCCTCATAGATCTCCTCCCGTTCGCACAGGTGGGGCAGCAGATAGGTGGAGCAGATCACCGTCGCGTCGTCCGGGATCTCCGCCAGCGCCTCGTTCATGACGGCGTAGTCGTCCCGGTTGGAGAAATATTTTGAGAAATAATAGGTGCTCCGCGGGAAGGCCGCCACGGCGAACAGCACCGCGGTGACCGCCGCGCTGACGCCGAGGAATTTTTTGGCGGTGGGCAGGGACATTTCCCCCAGGTTCACCACCGACAGATACACGAGGAAGGCCAGCACCCCGAAGTGGTACTGGAAGCCGATATCGTACTGGTAGGGGTAGACCGTCATCAGGTTGACCAGCACCATGGGCAGCAGCAATAACAGCCGCGAGACCTTCTTCACCGCAAAGGGCAGAAAACCCAGCGGCGCGAAGAGCTGCAGGGCGAACAGCAGCTTGGCGGCATAGCCGCCGTCGTTGTCAACGAACAGCTGCGTGAACACGTAGCCGGGGTTGACCAGCACGTTTTTCACGACCTCCACCAGCGAGCCGCCCTCGGGCAGGAAATTTTCATACCGGCCGGACATGACCCCGTTGCCGTATTTCGTCAGCAGGTAAATGGCAATAAAGAAGTAAGCCAGCGCCCCGCAGGCCAGCGCCCCGGCGGTTCTGGCCCTGCCCCGGCTGAGCAGCGCGTAGAGGGCGAAGAAGATCAGGTAAACGGCCGCGTCCTCCTTGACGGCCAGCGTCAGCAGGGAAAAGACCGCCATCAGCGCGTAGCGGTTCGTCTCAAAGAAGTAAAAGACCCACAGCAGCAGCGGGAAGAGAAAGCAGTTTTCGTGCAGGTCGTAGTTGGTGCCGCTGACCAGCGCCGGATGGAACAGGGTCAGAAAGCACACCAGCACCGTCCGCAGGTTGGAAAGGCGGTAGTGCTTGGCCAGCAGCATGGCGGGCAGCACGGCGCTGCCGAGAATCAGCGGCTGCACCAGCTCCAGCGTGACGGGGGAGGGGAACAGCGCGTAGAGGGGCAGGATCACGTAAAAAATAGGGGAGATGTGGATGGCAAAGTGGGACAGCAGCATATCCCGCTCGGAGGTGGTCACCGGCGCAAGGGTCCGGCGCATGTTGTAGAACATCTGGCAGAAGATGCCGAAGTCGTAGTTGGGCGCGGTGAAGCTTTTATACCGGGCGATGGCGGTGCCGCCCACCAGCAGCACGAAGACGGCGAACATGACCGCCGCGGCGACCCATTTGCCCACGCTGCTGACGGCGTTTTTCAGGCAGAGCCAGCCCTTATGATAGGCGTAAAAGGCGAGGATCGCCGCCAGTGCCGCCATGCCGAGGCCGTAATACCAGGATTCCGCCTCCCGGATGGTGATCAGCGCGTAGAGGGTGAAGGAAAACGTGAGAATGCCGATATCCGCCCGTTCTTTGCGTTTTCGCCGCAGCGCCATGGCGATCAGCGAAACGACGAGAAAATGCAGGGCGAAAACCAGCGCGAAGGTCACAATGCTTGTCTGTGCCGCGCCGGTGAGGGCCAGCGACGCCCCGCCGGCGATATTGAAAAAGACCGCGCTCAGACACCACGCGGCAAACAGACGCATGACGTATTTGTCAAAATCGATTTTTTCCGGCAGCCGTTTTTTCAGCATAGGCATTCCCCTTTTTTGTTCACGCCGTCTTATTATTTCAAAACTGATATTGTTACTATACCCCATTTTTCTGTATTTGTCAAATTCCCTTTTTTTTGATAAAAAAGGCGCGGAAAGTTGACATCTTTCGCAAAATACGCTAAACTGTACGGGACGAAAAAAAGGCAGGAGGGGTGCATACGGAACAGTTTGTGGCGTTTGATCTGGAAATGCCCAACCGGTTCGGCGACCGGATCAGCGCGATCGGCATTTCCGTGATTGAGGACGGCGCCATCGTCAGGCGGTACTACTCCCTTGT
>CAMVNL010000085.1 GCA_947168785.1 uncultured Clostridia bacterium
CCGCCCCGCAGCCGGAACAGACGGAGCGTCTCGACGGCGCGAACGGCGCCCAGTCCCAGGATCACACGGGCAATCAGGCCCGGCAGAACGCCGGCTATCAGACGACGCCTCCGCAATACAGCGGGCAATACGGCGCGCCGCAGAATCCGCAGCAGCCGGGTAACGCCTACCCGTATCAGAACAATCCCTATCCCTATCAGAACAGCCGGAAGGGCTATGCCTACGACGACGACGGCAAGCAGAAAAAGAGCAACGGCGGCAAAATCTTCGGTATCGTCACCGGCGCGCTCTGCCTGGTGCTGATCGCCGCGCTGGTGCTGGTGATCGTCTTCGGCAAGAAGGACGGCGTTTCGCTGCCGGACGGCAAGAACAATACCGCCGCTTCGGAGGACGTCTCCGGCAGCGGGGAGGACGTGGATGAGGTCGTGACGGACGAAAGCCCCGAGTCCGTCGGCAAGACCGGCAGCAAGGACGAGCTGACAGCCAAGGAGGTCTACCGGAAGGTGATGGAATCCTCCGTGGGCATCCTCGTGTACAACCAGTCAGACTCCCTCGCCTCTGAAGGCACCGGCGTGCTGTTCAAAGAGAGCAACGACGGAAAATATACCTATATCGTCACCTGCGCCCACGTGATCAGCGGCAACAACGGCACGTTGATCGCGCAGCTGCACGACGAGCAGCAGTATAAAGCCGAAATCGTCGGCTATGACAACCGGACCGACATCGGCGTGCTGAAGATCGAAGAGAGCGGGCTGAAGCTGGCGGAAATCGGCGATTCCTCCAAGCTGGACGTGGGCGATACGGTCTATGCCATCGGCAATCCCGGCGGCGTGGAGTTCGCCAACTCCTTCACCGGCGGCATGGTCTCCGCCCTTGACCGCCCCGTCAATTCCTCTTCCTCCGGCTATACCATGGAGTGCATCCAGCACACCGCCGCCATCAACCCCGGCAACTCCGGCGGCGCGCTGGTCAACGTCTTCGGCCAGGTGATCGGCATCAATTCCATGAAGATCGTGGACGACGAATATGAGGGCATGGGCTTCTCCGTCCCGTCCTCCGTTTTTGTGGATATCGTCAACAACATCATCACCCACGGGTACGTTGCCAACCGCCCGAAGCTGGGCATCACCTATGTTACCGCCCAGAACTATAATTCCTACGGTATGTTTATCGCGCTGAAGGAGCTGCCCAAGGGCTCCATCGTGATCTACTCCATCGCGGAAGACAGCAGCCTGGCCGGCACGGAGGCCAAAGAGGGCGACATGATCGTCGCCGTCAACGGCAAAAAGCTGGATGATCCCTCTTACCTGCCGGAACTGGTGGAACAGTCAAACGTGGGCGACGAGCTGACGCTCTCCATGATCCGCATCAATAAGGACTATTCCTATGAAGAGTTCGAGGTGAAGGCCAAGCTGGTGGAGGACAGAGGCGATACCGTGATCGAGCAGGAGACCACCACGCAGTCCCCCGACGATTACAGAGACTATTTCAAGGACTATTTTGACGATTACTTCGGCGATTTCTTCCATTGATCCCATCGCCGGAATGAAAGATCATCCCGCCCCGCGCGGGATGATTTTTTTGATTTTATCTTGTATTTACTGCCGCGGTATGGTAGAATACAGTATAAATGTGTCGGCGCTGTCTCGTTTTTGACAGCCGCCTGATTCCGACAATCCGCGAAATACGCCAGTGGGGGATATGACAGATGACAGATAACGTTTCATTCCGTTCTTCGTTCAACGGCTTTAACCGGGAGGACGTGGTCGGCTATATCGCCGGCCTGATGGAAAAGATCGGCGCAGCCGAAAGAAATGCGGAGGAATACCGCCGCCTCGCCGCGGAAAAGGATCAGGCCGCGGAGGCCCTGAGCAAGCAGTGCGAGGAGCTGGAGCAGGAAAACCGGACGCTTTCGGACCGCTGCGAAGAGGTGGAGGAGCGCTGCGGGGAGCTGTCCGAGCGCATCGGCCTGATGGAGCAGCGTCTGAGCGAATACGACAAGCTCTCTCAGAAAAACGAAGTGAAGCTGGGCGCCGCCATGATGGACGCCAAGCGGTTTTCCGAAATGCTGGTGAAGGAGGCCAACGACCGGGCGGGCGAGGTCTATCATCAGGCGGGACTTTCCGTCACCGATTCCACCGCCGAGGCCAGAGAGATCAAGGAGCAGATGAAGGTCCTCTCCGACGAGTTCGACAGGAACATGGGAGCCATGCGCAAGAACATGAGCGAGCTGATCGACCGCATGACCGGCTTTAACGAAGAGATCAAGGATAACGGCGCGAAATTCCTGTACCGGTCGGAGTTTACCGACGGCAACGACGACTGACGCGCGCCGCACAGAGCAAGATGGAACAGCAACTGACCGCATTAAGAAAAGCAATTATCGAAAAAGAGTTCGCCAACCTCAATGAACGGCAATTGGAAGCAGTGACCAACGTGAACGGGCCGCTGCTTATTTTGGCGGGCGCGGGCAGCGGAAAGACCACCGTGATCGTCAACCGCATCATCTGCCTGCTGAAATACGGCAACGCCTACCGGTCCGAGAAGGTCTTCACCGGCTTCACACAGCAGCCGGAAGCGCTGCTGCGCCGTTATCTGGAGGGGGACGTCTCCGTCTATCCGGAGATCGAGGGCCTTCTTCGGGTGGACGCGCCCCAGCCCTGGCAGATCCTTGCCATCACCTTTACCAACAAGGCCGCCAACGAGCTGAAGGAGCGGCTGGTGAACGCCGTGGGCGAGAATGCCAACGAGATTTGGGCCAGCACCTTCCACTCCGCCTGCGTGCGCATGCTGCGCAGGTACGCCGACCGGCTGGGCTATACCTCTCACTTTACCATCTATGACACAGACGATTCCAAACGGATCGTGAAGGAGTGCCAGCGCCTTCTCGGCATTGATGAAAAGCGCCTGCCGCCCAAGTCGGTGATGAACGAGATCGGCCGCGCCAAGGACGAGCTGGTGACTGTGGATGAGTACGGGCGGGAAGCCGGTTCCGACGCGCGGAAGGTGGATATCGCCCGTATCTATAAGGTATATCAGGATCTGCTGCAGCAGGCGGACGCCATGGATTTCGACGACATCATCGTCAATACCGTGCGCCTTCTGCAGACGGATGCGGAGGCGCTGGAATATTACCGGAACCGCTTCCGTTATATCATGGTGGACGAATATCAGGATACCAACCACGCCCAGTACGTGCTGGTAAGCCTGTTGGCGGGGGGGCGCAACAACCTCTGCGTGGTGGGCGACGACGACCAGAGCATATACAGCTTTCGCGGCGCGAATATTGAGAACATCCTCAGCTTTGAAGAGCAGTTTCCCGACGCGGTGGTGATCCGCCTTGAGGAAAATTACCGCTCCACCCAGAATATCCTTGACGCCGCCAACGCGGTGATCGCCAACAACAGTGAGCGCAAGGGCAAGAACCTGTGGACCTCCAACGGCAGGGGCGAGAAGATCGTCCGCAAGACCTGCCGGGACGACGTAGCGGAAGGGGAGTTCGTGGCGGATACCATCATGGACAATTCCGCCGACGGCGCCCCCTTCTCCGATAACGCGGTGCTGTACCGCATGAACGCCCAGTCCAACAACATCGAGCGGGCGCTGGTGCGGGCGGGGATCCCTTACCGCATCATCGGCGGACACCGATTCTATGACCGCAAGGAGATCCGCGACGCGCTGGCCTATCTCAGCCTGATCGCCAACCACAACGACAACGTGCGGCTGCGGCGCATCGTCAACGAGCCAAAACGGGGCATCGGTGAGACGACCGTCAACAACGCGGCGGAGATCGCTTCCCGGATGGGCGAAAGTATCTTTTCTGTCATGCGGGAGGCGGACAGCTACGCCATGCTGTCCCGCAGCGCGGCCAAGCTGAAGCTCTTTACCGAGATGATCGACGACTTCACCCGCCGCCGGGAGCAGAATACCATTGCGGAGCTGTTCCGCATCGTCATGAACGACACGGGCTACGTCCAGTCGCTGCAGCTGGACCGTGACACGGCGGAGGATCGGCTGGCGAACCTGGACGAGCTCTATTCCACCATCGCCCGGTATGAAGAGGAGAACGGCGACGGTGCCACCCTGGAGGGCTTTTTAGAGGAGGTCGCGCTGATCTCCGACATCGATAATTACGACGCGTCCCTTGACAGCGTCACCCTGATGACGCTTCACTCCGCGAAGGGGTTGGAATTCCCCACGGTCTTTCTGGTGGGGATGGAGAACAACGTCTTTCCCTCCGCCCAGTCGCTGGGGGAGCCGGGATTACTGGAAGAGGAGCGGCGGCTGGCATACGTTGGCATCACCCGCGCCAAAAAGCGGCTGTATCTGCTTAACGCTTACAGCCGCCTCCAATTCGGCAAAACTTCCATGAATCCTCCCTCGCTCTTTTTAAGCGAGATCCCGGATGAGCTGATTGAAAACCTCGACCCGGTCCGCCCCGGCGGCAGCGCCTATTACGGCGGTTCCCCCTACGGCAGCGGCTACAGCGGGACTTCCTACGGGAGCACATACGGCTCCACCTACGGGGCCTCTTACGGCAGGTCTCTCTCCTACGGCGGTTCCTCCTCTTACGGGGGCGGCAGCCGCTACGGCTCTTCCTACGGCGGCCGTTACGCAGACAGGGCGGAGGGCATAACAGACAGCGCCGATTTTTCCCGTGACTATTTTGAGAAACGTCCGGCGGAGTCCGCCGTGAAATCGCCGGAGCGCACCGTCGGGCAGCGCCATGAAAAGGCCGCCGCCGTCAAAACGGGCGATACCGTCACCCACCGCAAATTCGGCAGGGGACTGGTGGTCAGCGCCGTTCCCCTTGGCAACGACACGCTGCTGGAGGTCGCCTTTGAGACCTGCGGCACAAAAAAACTCATGGCCAACGCCGCCAAGCTGACGGTGGAGCCATGAGCAGGTGATCGCTGCGGGAGGGTCAGTCGAAATTCATCAGACGGAGATTGACGATCTCGCCCTCTTTGTTGGCGCGGTAGATGCTCATTATCAGCCCCACGCCGATGTAAATGCAAAGGTTGGAGGAGCCGCCCGCGCTGAAGAACGGCAGGGTGATGCCGATGACCGGCAGGATCTTCAGGCACATGCCGATATTGACCAGCACCTGAAAGGATATCATCGTCGCCATGCCGTAGCACATCAGCTCCGTCGATTTGATCAGCGAGCGGCTGCCGTTTCGGATCATCCGCAGGGAGATCAGCAGCAGCAGGCCAAGGCAGGCGACGCAGCCCACCAGGCCCAGCTCCTCGCCGATGCAGGTGAAGATCATGTCGTTTTCACTTTCCGGCACCAGGCCGATCTGCGTATAGCTGCCGTGGAACAGGCCCTGCCCCAGCAGTCCGCCGTGCTGGATCGCCTCCAGCCCGTAGTTCTGCTGATACATGATGTCTTTATACAGATCCGGATAGATCAGCCCTAAAAAGCGTTCCTTCTGGGTGTTGGAGAACAGAAAATACCATACCCCCGGCGCGGCGGCGCACACCCCCGCGACGCCGATGAGAAAGTACCGGAGCTGCACCCCGGCGCAGAACATCATAACGATGAAGATGGCCATAAAGACCAGCGCGCTGCCGAGGTCACCGGAGAGAATGACCAGCCCCACGGGGACCATGCCGTGGATGCAGAGAAAGATCAGCTGCTTGATCTCTCTCAGCCGGTCGCTGACCAGATCCAGATGCATCCCGAAGGTGATGATGAAGCCGATCTTGACCAGCTCCGACGGCTGGAAATAGAGCGCGGAGCCGATTTTGATCCAGGTCTTCGCGTCCTGCCGTTCCGCCGGTCCCACGCCCACCCCCGGGATGAACAGCACCAGCATCAGCAGAATGCTGACGGCCCCGATCAGCGGGTAGAGCTTGGTGATGAAGTTGTAGTCGATCAGCGAGATGGCCACGGACAGCGCCACGCCCATCAGCACGGCGAGGATCATGGTCCGCGTGTCGCGGGACATCGGCGCGCCGCCCTCGATATCCACGATGGTGGCGCTGTGGACCATGAGAATGCCGAACGCCGACGCGGCGGCGCACAGCAGCAGCAGGATCCAGTCGGTCTCCCGGATCAGTTCCGATCGTTTGTTTTTGTTCAGCATGCCTTTTATGAATTGCGGACCTGCGCCCGCTTCCTTTTCTTTGTTTACTCACATTATATCTGTTTTTGTTTCGTATTTCAACCCAAAACTTATCAGGAGCAACGGCTTATGACAATTTTTTCTTCCGCTTCCGAAGAACAGACCGGCCGGATCGCCGAAACGGTCTGCCGGAAGCTGGGCGGCGGTTCCGTCGTCGCCTTCCGGGGCGGCCTCGGCATGGGCAAGACGGCGTTCGTCCGCGGGGCGCTGAAGGCTTTCGGCAACGACGCCTTCGTCAGCTCGCCCACCTTCGCGCTGGTGCACGACTACGGCGGCGCCCCGCATATATATCACTTCGATATGTACCGCGTCAGCGGTTGGGACGACCTGTATTCCACCGGTTTTTTTGACTACCTGAACGACGACAGCGTGTTGTTCATCGAATGGAGCGAAAATATCGAGGAGGCGCTGCCGGAGAATACCGTTTACGTGGAGATCGCGCAGGGCGCGACGGCAAACGACCGGGTGATCACGGTCACGGGAGGAGGCTTCTGATATGGTGATTCTCGGCATTGATACCACTGCCGTGGCGGCAAGCGCTGCGGTGCTGCGGGACGGGACGCTCGTCAGCGAATGCTACCTCAACGCGGGGCTTACCCATTCCCAGACGCTGATGGAGCTGATCGACGCCGCGCTGAAGCTGGCGGACATCGGTATAACGGACGTGGACTGCCTGGCCGTGGCCCACGGCCCCGGCTCCTTTACCGGCGTGCGCATCGGCGTTTCCGCGGTGAAAGGGCTCAGCTTCCCTCAAAATAAACCCTGCTACGGGATCTCCACGCTGGAGGCGCTGGCCTGCTGCGCCGACGCGTCGGACTGTGTGATCTGCCCGGTGATGGACGCCCGCTGCCAGCAGGTCTATACGGCGTTGTTTGAGAAAAAGGACGGCGCCGTCACCCGTCTGACGGAGGATCAGCCGTTGAAGCTCTCTGAACTGGCGGACAGGCTGGAGAACTGTTCCGTCCCCGTTCTGCTGATCGGCGACGGAGCAGACGTGGCTTACGACTATCTCTCTCCGCTGAACGGCCGGGTGAGACGGTTTTCCGCCGTTTTTCGCCTGCAGCACGCTTGCGGTGTTGCAATTGCCGCCTGGAAGCGGTATAATAACGGAGAAGAGCCCTGCTCCGGCGCGGCGCTGCAGCCGGTTTACCTGCGGCTGTCTCAGGCGGAAAGGGAATTGAAAAAGAAAAACGAAGAAAAAGCAAAGGAGAAACAATGATGATTGCACTCAGCAGCGACCATGCGGGCTATCCGCTGAAAGAAGAAATCAAAAAATATCTGGATGAAAAGGGAATCGCCTATACCGACTGCGGCGCTTACAGCACCGACTCGGTGGATTATCCCTATCAGGCGAAAAAGGCCTGCGACCTGGTCGTTGCCGGGGAGTGTGAGAAGGCCATTCTCTGCTGCGGCACCGGCGTAGGCATTTCCATGGCCGCCAACAAGGTAAAGGGCATCCGCGCGGCCTGCTGCTCCGACTATTTCAGCGCCAAATATACGCGCATGCACAACGACGCCAACGCCCTGTGCCTCGGCGCACGTGTCATCGGTCCCGGCGCGGCGCTGGAGCTGGTGGAGGTCTTCCTCAACACGCCCTTTGAAGGCGGCCGCCATCAGAGAAGAGTCGATCAGATCACGGAAATTGAGAATCTCGGTTAATTCCGCCGGTTGTACTTGCATTTTCGGTCGCGATGTAATATAATAAAGTCAAACTGTGGGAAAGGAAGCGGAACTATGTCCAATATCACCATCACCAATCACCCTCTTATCCAGCACAAACTCTCCATCCTCAGAGATAAAAATACCGCCTCGAAGGAATTCCGCGCGCTGATCAGCGAGATCGCCATGCTCATGTGCTATGAAGCCACCCGCGATCTTGAGCTCAAGGAAGTGGAAGTGGAGACCCCTGTCGCCACGGCGAAGGTCAAAAAGCTTTC
>CAMVNL010000086.1 GCA_947168785.1 uncultured Clostridia bacterium
GGTCAGCAGCAGGATCAGCACGCCTTTGAGTTGTGTTTTTTTCATGACGAACGGTTTCCTTTTTTTATTTTCTCTTTCCGGATATTATAAGCGGGGCGTGAGGGAAAATCAAGAGAAAAACGCCGTCTTTTTTCGGGAAATCAATTGAAATATGAAGAGAAAAGAGGTATGATAAAAAGCGGAGTTCAATGAAAAACAAAGGAGCAAATCATTCATGCAAGGCAAAAGAAACATTTCAAAAAAACAGATCGTTGAGATCGTCGCGCTGTCGGTCGCCATTCTGTTGGCGGCGCTGGCGCTGCTGCTGACGGTGTCGGACCCGATCATCCTGCCGGAGGGGGACGATCCCGTCACGGTGGACGTGTTCACCCCCTATGAAGACGCGGGCGCGAAAGCGCGTTTCGTCTTCTTTGACATCACGGAATTTCTGGAGACCGACAACCCGGTGGATACCACGAAGACGGGCGATTACGACGTAACATACAGGGTCTCCTTCCTCTTCGGCTCTGCGGAGGCCGTCCGCACCGTGAAGGTGGTGGACCGGGTGGCCCCCGTGGTCACGCTGAAAGGCGACGCGGAAATACGGCTGGAATCCATCGCGCAGTTTGAAGATCCCGGCGCCTCGGCCACCGACAACTACGACGGCGACCTCACGGCAAAGATCCTGCCCTCCCGCACGGAGAAGGTCTTTACGGAGGGGGAGCGCAAGGGGGAGACGGAATACGTCTACACCTACTCGGTACTGGACGCCGCCGGTAATTCCGGCTTTGCCCTGCGGACCGTGATCGTGAAGGACGTCACGCCCCCGGTCATCACGCTGAAGGGCGGCGACAGCGTTTCGGTGGTAAAAGGACAGCCCTATCAGGAGCCGGGCGCCACCGCTCAGGACAACGTGGACGGGGAGATTGCGGTTTCCGTCAGCGGCGCGGTGGATACGTCCACCGAAGGGACCTATACGGTCACCTATACCGCCGAGGACGCCGCGGGAAATAAATCTGAGGCTACCCGCAAGGTGACGGTACGCGCGCCGCTGCCCTCTCCCGCCGCCGGCGAGCCCCTGACCCCGGGCGGCTCTTACGTGGCGCTGACCTTTGACGACGGCCCCTCCGGCAACACTACGGCGGTGCTGGACGTGCTGAAGCAGTACAATATCAAGGCGACCTTCTTTATCCTCAATTATCCGGAATCCTATATCCCGGTGCTCAAACGGATGATCAGCGAGGGGCATACCCTGGCGATCCACTCCTACTCCCACGAGTATTCCTCCATCTACACCTCGCCCGACGCCTATATGCAGGGCCTTTACACCATGCACGATAAGATCCTGCGGGATACCGGCTACAACGCCACCATTATCCGCTTCCCCGGCGGCAGCTCCAATACCGTCAGCCGGAATTACTGTCAGGGCGTCATGACGGCGCTGACCAAGCGCGTGGAGGCGGAGGGCTATTCCTATTACGACTGGAACGTGGACAGCGGCGACGCGGACGGCAGCTGCATGGCCAAGGACTATCTGGTGAAAAACGTGAAAAACGGCCTTCGCAGCGGCCGGGTTAACGTGGTGCTCATGCACGACGCCAGCTCCAAATCCACCACTCCCCAGGCGCTGCCGGAGATCATCGCCGACGCCCAGGCGAGGGGCTTCTCCTTCGTGCCGCTCTCCTCTTCTGTGCCGCCGGTCCACCACGGGGTAAACAACTGACCGGCCGCGTCAGATCCGCCGCGCCGGTCCCCTACGGAAGAGCTTTTAAAAAAATATTAACGATTTATACAATTTAATAACAAAAAGTGCTTGAAATGCCGCGGTAAACAATGTATAATGATGTTGTATACTGCGGTCTTTGTTTGCCTGATTGACGCAATAATTGCTTTTTCCGCAGAATGCACAGGCATTTTTCGAAATTGGGGGATATCTTTTTTGGGCGGCGATTTGCATTGCCATACCCGCTTGTCAAACGGGTCTATGGGAATAGAGGAGATTATTGCGCTGGCAAAGTGCCGGGGGGTCGAGACGATCGCGATTACCGATCACGACTGTCTGGCCGGTACCGTCAGGGCGAAAATTATCGGGGAAAGGAACGGGATCACGGTGATCCCCGGCGTGGAGCTGTCCGCGGTGGACGGCGAAACGGGGGAGCTGCTGCATATCCTCTGTTATTTGCCGGATTTTCCGGACAGGCTCGAGGGCCTGTGCCATAAAAACAGCGCGGCGCGCAAGCGTGCGGCGCAGTATATGATGATCAAGGCGGCGCAGCGTTACCCGGTGACGGGCGATATCATCAAGCGGTGCGCCATGGGCTCCACCAATCTCTACGAGCAGCACATCATGCACGCGCTGATCGAGTGCGGTGTGGCGGATTCTTTTTACGGAAGCGTCTACGACGAGTTATTTTCTCCGGAAAGTGAGAATAATATATTGGTAAAACCCGCGTTTGCCGAGGTGGGCGAGGTGATCGAGGCCATCCGCGCGGCGGGGGGGCTGGCGGTGCTGGCACACCCGGCGCAGTACCGCGATCCGGAAGGTCTGCTGGAACGGCTGGTGGAAGCGGGCCTGAACGGCGTGGAGGTCTGGTGCCCCACGGCGGACGACCGACTGATCGCGGGGCTGACGGCCTATGCCAAAAAGCACAAGCTGCTCATGACGGGCGGCAGCGATTTCAGGGGCCTTTACAACAAGAGCGCCATTTCCATCGGCTCTTACGTCACGCCCAAAACGCAGCTGAACGAGCTGCTCAGCTACAAAGCGCGTCAGCGCAGATTGCAGAAAAAGAACGCCGCGGAGGCAGCGGCGGTCAAATAACGCCGGTTCGGCGAAGAAAAATCCGACAACGCACAGGGGGAAGGCACGGTATGTCTCAGAACAGGGAAGACAGCGATATCAAGATCGTTGACGATCAATTCGGCAAATCCGAAGATTTTTTCGACGCGCTGGAATTTATCGAAGAAACGAAAAAACAGCGGTTCAACGGCAACGACGCCAAGGCGAAAATGCTGGGGCAGAACATCGTCTCGTCCTTTTCCTATAACGCCGCGCCGGACGATCTTCTGGCGCTGGCGGAGGAATTCGGCGTGGAGGTCACGCCCGAGGTGCTGCTGCAGATCAAGATCCTCTCCGTGTTCTCGGCGGAGGTCTGCCTCAACAGCCTGCTGCCCTCTGCCATGCTCTCCGGCGTGGCGGTGAACGCCCTCTACGACGTGCTGGACCGGGTCTCTCCCGATTTCTATGCGGAGCTGTATAACTCCACGGCTTTTTCCTTCTATTATATGTGCCTGAAAACCGGCGTGGACGTGGCCGGCAGCATCGGCCGGCGGTTCGCCATGCTCTGCGGCGACCGGGACAGCCGCAAGCTGGCCTTCTTCGGCAAACGCCTCTATGAGCTGAACACCGAGGTCTATACCAAGGCCATCAGCGGCGTGGCGTTTGTGTGATTAGTGGTTAGTGGTTAGTGGTTAGTGGTTAGTGGTTAATGATTGGCGGAACTGTTTCATTTCGATAAAAGGGGATTTGTCGGGTTGTTGACGGCTGCGCGAAAACATGCCCCCTGCGGTAGCGCGGCACCTCAGTGCCGCTTTTTTGCGAAAACAACCATCGTAGCACGGCGCATTGCGCCGTCTGACGAAACCCCATGATGATTTGTTTCCCCCGGTATAACGCAATATCGGTGTGGTTTTTCTGCAATACAATCATTTTTATCGGACGTTCCGGACAGCGCAATGCGCCGTGCTACGTGACGTAACTTGTCCCTCGCAGCGGCACTGAGGTGCCGCGCTGCCTATCGGCAACTATTCACTAACCACTAACCACTAACCCCTAACCACTAATCACTAATCACTAAAAAAACTCTTGACATCTTCCCCACCACGTGGTATAATAGATATCACTATGAGAGGGTTCTTTTTTTTGTGTGGAAGAACGCCAAGGTTTTTGCGGAAAACTGAACCGCAGAAAGGGCAGAGGGAGGCTGACGTTAAATGGAGGTGCCGTTATGAGAGTGAAGATCACCCTGGCCTGCACAGAGTGCAAGCAGCGCAACTACAACACAATGAAAAACAAGAAGAACACACCCGACAGGTTGGAGATGAACAAGTACTGCAGATTCTGCAGAAAGCATACGCTCCACAGAGAGACCAAGTAATCCGGTTTTCTGATGCGCCGCGTTGTTGCGCGGCAGAACCGATACTTTGCGAAAGGAATGTAAAGACATGGCAGAAAACACCGATAAGGAAGCTCTGAAGTCGGCGAAGGAAGCTGAAAAGGCCGCCAAAAAGGCCAAGCAGGAACGCATCAAGCAGAGCAAGCCGAAGAAAGACGGTTCCGCGTTTTCCCGCGCGGGCAAGACTGTCAAAAAGTTTTTCAAAGACTTTACGGGTACGTGTAAAAAGATCGTTTGGCCGAGCGGCAAGCAGGTCGTCAAAAACAGCCTTGTCGTTCTCGCCACCATCATCGTCATCGGCGCCGTCGTCGCGCTGTTCGACTTCGGTCTGACCAAGATCTTCGATCTGGGCGAGCAGGGCGTTGTTTCGCTGGCCGAATACGTGGGCGCCAAAGACGCCACCGAGACGGACGCGGCTGAGACCGACGATACGGCGGACGCCGCCGCGGATCTCCTGGCCGGCCTTGAGGCGCAGGACGAAACGGCTGACGAAGCTGCCGAGGCCGCCGACGAGGCTGCCGATGCCCCCGCCGACGAGACTGCCGACGAGGCGAATGAAGGCTGAGCCGACATTACTTGATTAAAGAGGACAAGCATGTTTGAAGACAATAAATGGTATGTGGTCCACACATACTCAGGGTATGAAAACAAAGTAGCCGATAATATCATGAAGGCGGCGGAAAACCGCGGCATGACCGACGAGATTCTGGAAGTCTGCGTTCCTACCGAGACCGTTACCGAGATCAAGGACGACAAGACGAGAGAAGTCGTGCGCAAGATTTTTCCCGGTTATGTGCTTGTGAAGGTCGCTGTGGCTTACGACGATAAGACGCAGGGGCTGAAAATGTCGGACGTGGTCTGGTACATTATCCGCAACACCAGAGGCGTCACCGGTTTCGTGGGGCCCGAGGGCAAACCCGTTCCGCTGACGGAGGCCGAGATCCTCAAGCTCGGCGTTGAAAAGCGGTCCGTCTCCGTTGGTTACGAGGTGGGCGACCTTGTAACGATCAACAGCGGCTCCTTCGACGGATTCTCCGGCGTCGTTGACAAGATCGACGTTGACAACGATACCGTCCGCGTCATCATCTCCATGATGGGACGCGATACTCCCCTGGAACTCGGTCTGGACCAGGTGGAATCCGCCCTGGATTGACCAACTTTTTCGGTAATTAGACCGCATGCGGTCTTTTATAATCCGCGCCGGGTTGCGCGGATTTGTGGGAGGGGACAAATCTTTTCTATCCCCGCCACTACCACATTTTTTTCGGAGGTGCAGTTATGGCACAAAAAGTTACTGGCTTTATCAAGCTTCAGATCCCCGCGGGCAAGGCAACTCCCTCACCCCCTGTAGGTCCCGCCCTTGGTCAGCACGGCGTCAACATCATGGCGTTCACCAAGGAATTCAACGAGAGAACGAAGAATGACATGGGGCTGATCATCCCCGTCATCATCACCGTTTACGCGGACCGTTCCTTCACGTTCGTTACCAAAACTCCTCCCGCTGCCGTTCTCATCAAGAAGGCCTGCGGTATTGACAAGGCTTCCGGCGTTCCCAACAAGACGAAGGTCGCCACCATCACGAAAGAGCAGATCCAGAAGATCGCAGAACAGAAAATGCCCGACCTCAACGCCGCTTCTCTTGAAGCCGCTATGAGCATGATCGCCGGCACGGCGCGCAGCATGGGCGTTACCGTTGCGGACTGATGAGCGGAGGTAGGAAACAATGAAACACGGTAAAAAATATATTGACAGCAAAAAGCTGGTTGACAGATCCGTCCTTTACGAAGCGGGCGACGCCCTTGACCTCGCCGTCAAGACCGCCAAGGCCAAGTTTGACGAGACCATCGAAGTACACATCCGTCTGGGCGTTGACTCCCGTCACGCCGATCAGCAGGTGAGAGGCGCGGTCGTGCTTCCCAACGGCACCGGCAAAAAGGTGCGTGTGTGCGTGTTCGCCAAAGACGCTGCAGCTGACGCCGCCAAAGAGGCCGGCGCAGAGATCGTCGGCGCGGAAGACCTGGTGGCGCAGATCCAGGGCGGTTTCATGGATTTCGACGTGTGCATCGCGGCGCCCAACATGATGGGTCTCGTGGGCCGTCTCGGTAAGATCCTCGGTCCCCGCGGTCTTATGCCCAGCCCCAAGGCCGGCACCGTGACCCCCGACGTGGCCAAGGCCGTTGCCGAAGCCAAAGCCGGTAAGATCGAGTACCGTCTTGACAAGACCAACATCATCCACTGCCCCATCGGCAAGGCTTCCTTCGGCGCCGATAAGCTGTATGAGAACTACGCCACCCTGATGGACGCCGTCATCAAGGCCAAGCCCGCCGCCGCCAAAGGTCAGTACATCCGCTCCTGCGCGGTGACCTCCACCATGGGCGTCGGTATCCGCATCAATCCCAATAAGGTCCTGAAGACGGAAGAATGATCGCAGCACGCTGCCTCAGCAGCGTATCAGACGGAGCTGAGGCTCCGTGCTGCAAAAAAACACTTGACAAATACCACTCCGTGTGGTACTATACCAATGTTGCTGTTCTAAAGACAGCAGGTGCTTTCGGGCGTAAGGCAATCGCCGCCTGCCGAGGAATGGAAATAAAAGAATCATTCTGATCTTTTATGCCCTTCCGCGCGCGGCGGAAGGGCTGTTTTCGTTTCGTTTGCACGTCTGTCGGAACTGACATAATTTTCAGAAGGCAGGTGAATTCATTTTGCCAAGCGCACAGGTTTTAGAAGCAAAGAAGGCGCAGGTAGCGGCTCTCAAAGAGAAATTTGACGGCGCTGTCGCGGGCGTGGTGGTAGACTATAAGGGTATCACGGTGGCCGACGACACCAAGCTGAGAAAAGAGCTCAGAGAGGCGGGCGTTGATTACGTGGTGGCCAAAAACACCCTGATCAAGCTGGCGATCGCCGGTACGGCCCTTGAAGCGATGGATGACGTGCTGGAAGGCACCACCGCCGTTGCTACGTCCAAAGAGGATTACGTCGCGGCTGCGAAGATCCTCGCAAAGTTCGCCGAGAAGAACGATAACTTCAAGATCAAGAGCGGTTTCCTCGATGGGGAGCTGATCTCCCTTGAAAAGATCGACTCTCTTGCGAAGCTGCCGTCCAAGGAGCAGTTGCTGGCTTCCGTCTGCATGGTATTCCAGGCTCCCATGGCGTCCTTCGCTCGCGCGATCCAGGCCATCATCGACAAGGATGGCGAGGCTGCCCCCGCAGCCGAAGAAGCTCCCGCAGAGGAGGCTGCTCCCGCAGCAACGGAAGAGGCGGCTGCCGAATAATAGGGCCGTAACCATTCATTAAAAAATATCAAATGGAGGATATTATCATGGCATCCGAGAAAATTGTTGCAATTGTTGATGAAGTTGCTGCCCTCTCCGTTCTTGAGCTGGCAGAGCTTGTAAAAGAAGTAGAAGACAGATTCGGCGTCAGCGCCGCTGCCGCTGTTGCCGTCGCCGCTCCCGCTGCGGAGGCTGCCGCTGTGGAAGAGAAGACCGAGTTTGACGTGGTCCTGGAAGGCTTCGACGCCGCTGCCAAGATCAAGGTCATCAAGGCTGTCCGTGAGCTGACCGGTCTCGGCCTTGCCGAGGCGAAGGCTGCTGTTGAAGGCGCTCCCAAGGCCATCAAGGAAGGCGTTTCCAAGGATGACGCTGAGGCTGCCAAGGCCAAGCTGGAAGAAGCCGGCGGTAAAGTCGCTCTCAAGTAATTTACATTACGCAACAAAAATCAAGCCGAGGCAAACCGCCCCGGCTTGTTTTTTTTCACAGATTTCAGATCTTCACGGATTTTTGTGTGACTTAAATCACCTCGACAAATTGGCGATTTGTCGAGGTAACCCGGTAGCGCGGCACCTCAGTGCCGCTATTGGCACAAACAA
>CAMVNL010000087.1 GCA_947168785.1 uncultured Clostridia bacterium
GTCGCCGATGTCGGCGAAGACCTTTTCGTAAATGCAGACCTTGCTTTCGTCCGCGGCGGGGATCATCAGCCCGCAGGCGGCCATGAGGGTGAGCAGCCCCAGCGTTTTGATGGAGACGGTCTTGCCGCCGGTGTTGGGGCCGGTGATGACCAGCGTATCAAAGTCGACGCCCAGGTCCACGTCCGTCGCCACCACCTTTTTCGGGTCCAGCAGCGGGTGGCGGGCGCGTTTCAGGTCGGTGACGCCTTCCGTGTTGAGGATGGGCACGCTGGCCTTCATCTGATAGGCAAGCTGCGCCTTGGCAAAGATCAGGTTCAGCTCCACGATGCTCTCAAAGTTGTGCTTGACGGTCTCGGCCACCTCTCCCGCCATGGCGGAAAGCTCGGTGAGGATGCGCTCGATCTCCTCTTTTTCCTTGCCCTGCAGCATGCGGATCTCGTTGTTGGCCTCCACCACCGCCATGGGCTCGATGAACACCGTGGCGCCGGAGCCGGAGGTATCGTGGACAAGGCCCGCCACCTCGCCCCGGAACTCGTTCTTCACGGGCACCACAAAGCGGCCGTTGCGCTGGGTGATGATGGCGTCCTGCAAATATTTCTGATAGTGGGAGGAGCGGATCATCCCCTCCAGCTTGTCCCGGATGTTCTGGGACTGGTTGCGGATCTTCCGGCGGATATCCGCCAGCTCCCGGCTGGCGTGGTCGGCCATCTCCTCGTCGCTCATAATGGAGGTGGCGATGCGGTCCTCCAGCGGGCGGTTGGGGATCAGGGAGGAGAAGAACACGTCCAGGCAGCTGTCCGCACCGGGCTGGTTGAAGCGCCAGTCGTACAGGGAACGGATCACCCGCAGCACCTCGCACACGTCCAGCAGCTCGCGCATGGTGAGCATGCCCCCCGCCGACGCGCGGAAGAGGGCGGAATTGACGTTTTTGACGGAGCCGAAGGAGGGGCCGCCGTATTTGGACAACAATTGGTAGGCGGCGTTCGTCTGGTTGATCAGCGTCTGCGCGCCGTAGAGGGTGGTCTCCGGCGTCAGCTCCAGCGCCAGCTCCCGGGCGTCCGGGACGGTGGTCAGCGCCGCCAGTTTTTTTAAGATTTTATCGAGCTCTAAGGCTTTATGGTGTCTTGTGAGCATAGGAAACGCCTCCTTTGAGGGAGAATAAAGCGACAGAAGATGAAAAAAGATAAGGCATGATTCAGGCAATAGGCAGTAGGTAGCGCGGCGCCTCAGTGCCGCTAGTGGCATAAACTACTATGAGGTAACAGTAAACAATCAGGGCAGCCATGGGGAGACAAAGGCTTTTCTGGTGATCAGGTTTCAAAAAAAGTAACTTCTGTGAATAGCGGCACTGAGGCGCCGCGCTACCATAACTGCGTGAGGCCTGTCCTCGCCGTCCGGTGAATACCATTTTCGGCGCAAGTCCTGTTTTCTGTTGATTTTATTTTGATTGTCTGGTATAATAATAGAGAAAGGACGGTGAAATCGTATGTGCAGCAAGAACACGTTGCAGTTATTGCTGAATGAAACGGTCGCGGGGCTGCGGGAGCTTTTCGGTGAAAAGCTTGAAAGCGTGATTCTGTACGGCTCCTACGCCCGCGGCGACTACGACGAGGAATCGGATATCGACGTAATGGCGCTGGTGAAAATGGACCGGGAAGAGCTGACCGGATACCGCCGCCGGGTGAACGCCTTTTCCAATCAGCTGGATCTGAAGCATGACGTTTTGCTGTCAATAAAGCTGCAGGATTTGAGCACTTTTACACAATGGGAAGACGCTTTGCCGTATTTTAAGAACGTAAAGAAGGATGGGATACGGATTGATGGAGCAGCATGAGAATATCGCACTCGCCGGATACCGTCTGGAAAAAGCGAAAAACGATCTGAAAGACGCCCGGAAAAGCTTTGCGGAGAAGATGTACGAGACCGCCGCCAACCGCGCCTATTACGCCATCTTTCACGCCGCAAGGGCCGTTCTGATCCTGAACGGGCAGGATTACAAACGCCATTCAGGGGTGATCTCCTTTTTCCGAAAGGATTATATCAAGACCGGGATCCTTGACGAATCGCTGTCGGAGATCATCAAAAATGCCTTTGAACTGCGAACAGAAAGCGATTATTCGGATTTCTTTATCATCTCAAAAGAAGAGATTGAAAAGCAGATCGAAGACGCGGCGTTCTTTGTTGCGGAAATTGAAAAGTATCTGAAGGATAAAATCACAGAATAAGAGGCAGGGGCTGGAAAGTCTCTGTTTTTTGTTCTGTATGAGATGCGGTCCGCCTTTCGGCGAACCGCATTGCGACGAAAAGCTGATCACACTTCGCAGCCGCCTACGGGACGGATGGCGAGAACGTAGCAGGAGCCTTCCCCGAAGAGGGCTTCTGTTTTTTCTTTATATTCCGCCAGCAGGTCGTTGGGAACGAAGGCCTGAATGGTGCCGGCAAAGCCGCCGCCGTGGACGCGCCAGGCGCCGCGGCCGTCCAGGATATACTCGCTCAGCGCCAGCGCCAGCGCCACGGGCTGGCTCTGGGGCATGGAGGCGGCAAACACGTTCTGGTTATACATATAGCTGCTGCGGCCGGAGGCGATGGTCAGCGCCTTGAAGGCCTCAAAGTCGCCCTTGGCCAGCGCTTCTGCTTCCGCGTCCACCCGGCGGTTATCCGCATAGAAGTGCATGGCGCGCATCACCGGGCGCTCGCCAAGCTTTTCGCGCAGGGCGGCGAGATTTGCCATCACGTCGGCTTCACTGGTTTCCCGCAGGCAGGACTTGCCGAAATAACCTGCCACGGCCTCCATCTCCTGACGGATGGCGGCGTATTCAAAGGTCAGGTCGGCGTGGTCGGCACGGGTATCCACGATGCACAGGGAGTGACCACAGGAAGCAAAATCAAAATTCACCGGTTCGATGACGGGCTTGCCAGGATCGCCGAAGTCGATCTTCACGAAGCCGCCCACGGAGCAGGCCATCTGGTCCATCAGGCCGCAGGGCTTGCCGAAGAAGACGTTTTCCGCGTACTGGGCGATCTGGGCGATCTCCACCGCGGAGACCTTGCCGTCGTTATATAAGTAGTTGAGCACGGTGCCCACCAGCACCTCGAAGGAGGCGGAGGAGGACATGCCGGAGCCCTTGAGGACGTTGTTGACGGTGACGGCGTCAAAGCCGCCCACATTGTAGCCCAGCTCCTTGAAGCGGGCCGTCACGCCCCGCACGAGGGAGGCGGATTTTTCCTTTTCCTTCTCCTGAGGGGTCAGGTCGTTCAGGTCGATGACGTCGCCGGGATAGCCCTTGGAGAACACCCGGATATAGTGGTCGTCCGTTTTGGCAGCGCAGGCCACCGCGTCCAGATTGATGGCCGCCGCCATCACCTTGCCGTGGTTGTGGTCCGTGTGGTTGCCGCAGACCTCCGTGCGGCCGGGGGCGGAGAAAAAGCGCAGGTCCTTCCCGTCGGTGAATTTTTCGGCGAACAGATCGGTCAGCTCCGCATAGCGCGCCTTCATGGCGTCAAGCGAGGCTTCGCCGTAGAGTTTGGTCAGGCGGGCGTCCATACCGCCGTCGCAGATCATGTTTTTGGTTTCCGTGATGGTCATGGGGTACATCCTTCCTTTTTATTCTGTATATGTCACTGTATTGTCAGACCTGATCATTGCGTGACGGTTCCTCGGTCGCCTCCGTCTTAACGGCCGCCCTTGCCGCCGCGTTGCGTCGGCTCCGTCGGCTCATATGCAGGGTGACGAGGATCACCGTGCGGGCAAAGAACAGCGCGCAGCCGGTGAACGCCAGCAGCACGATCAGCGGGATAATGAAGCTGGAAGAGAGGGGGTCGTAAACGTTGTTGCCGATGAAGGAGTAGGAGATCAGCCGGGGCGTGACGGCCGCCGTGGAAATCAGCATATATTGCCAGAAGGGGAATTCAAAGGTGCCGTACAGGTGGCTGACCGTGTTGAGGGGGCAGAAGGGCACCACCCGCAGGGCCAGCAGCACGATGGGGTTGCCCCGCCCGTTGGCCTCCACAATGGAGTGGATGGTGGGGTGCCGCCGCAGCACCTTGTTCCAGTAACCCTCGCCCATCTCAATGCCGGTGTAGTACCGGACGGCAAAGGTCAGCGCCATGCCCAGCGTGTTGATCAGGAACGATTCCACCGGTGAGAACACCATGGCGGAAATGATGAACACGATGGAGAAGGGATAAATGGCGGAAAGGGCCCGCAGCAGGTACAGCAGAAAGATCACGATGATGATCAGCCACTTGGTCTGCAGGGCTGCCACCTTCTGCTCCAGCTGTTCCAGCGCCACCAGATACTGGGAATAATGGCTATAAACCGAATCAAACCGCAGCATGATGCCGATCACGGTAAACGCGGCCGCCGCAATGAAACAGGCAATTCCCGAAGCCTTGAACAGCTTCAATATGAAGATTTCTCTTTCCGATTTTTCGGGCAAAGCAAACTCTCCGTTTCGTGAAATAGAGGTCATATTTATTTAATTATATTATATTCATCGGGAACGGTCAACTATTATTTTTTAGAAGCTTCAGTTGCGGGCTTCGGCGGAGTGAAGCGCTGCTGACGGCAATTGCCTTTTTACCCTTGAAAGAGAAAAAATCCCTGTCGCTTTCTGACTTTGATTGTCGATTGCGTTGACAACCACTATATCTTGTGGTATATTGACCTTGAAAATACAAGAAAAATGCAGAGTCCGTTTTAAGGGACTAAAAAATGACAATTTTCGAACATTTGTATTGACAAACCCAAAAAAATGCGCTACAATGATGGCACAGAACAAAACAAATGTTCGATTGTTCAAAAAAAGACGGGCGACAGCGCCCTTTCGGAAAGGCGGATCACTATGAATACGACACTCGGTCTGATTATTTTTTGTGAAATCATTCTCACCCTCGGCATCGTCTACGGCATGCTTCACGAGCAGGCGCTCATGCGGTTTGAAAGAGCCCTGGCGGCCCGCGTCCGCGCATCCCTCAGACGCAGAAAGCTGCAAAAAGAAAAACGCGACCGTCAGAAATACAACGCCCGCGTGACCTATACCCCCGTGCGGCCCCGCGTGAAGGCCGCCGGCTCTTCCCGGGAAGCGGCCTGACGCTTTGTCTTGTTCCGGGCGCGGCCGCCCTCATTTTTGCCCCATTTCGGGAAACACCCCATTTCCCCGGGGAACTTCCTTATCCTCTATACCCAAGCGAAGAAGCCGCAGGTTCGCCTGCGGCTTCTTTGTGTATCGGCGATAAATTGGGGGTTTGTCGAGATGTTGACCCATGCGGTAGCGCGGCACCTCAGTGCCGCTATAAGCACAAACAACTTTTATAAATCGTTGCCTTAACGCTCATTATGTAAGAGAAAACGGCAGATAATTCCAAAATCCGTTTCAAAAGTTACATTTGTCAAGAGCGGCACTGAGGTGCCGCGCTACCGGGTCGCCCCGACAAATCCCCGTTTTACGCGCTGCGTTTGCGGACGAGGAGTATCAGCCACACCGCGCCGGTGAGGACGGCCACAACGGAGACCGTCTGCCACAGGTCCAGAAATCCGATCAGGTCCGCCTCGGCGGCGATCTCGTGGGCCCGGAGGAACTGAATGAAAAACCGCATGATCCCATAGAGGACCAGCCCCAGCGGATAGACTGCGCCGGAGGGCAATCTTTTTTTTGGCAGCCGCCCGACGGAAACGGCGTATAACAGCGCGGCGATGCAAAAGGTCAGGACAGATTCCAGCGCTTGCACCGGAAAGGTCCGCGTCCCCGTGAAACGGTTCACCGCGCCGAAGTCACAGTCGATCCCGTAGCAGCAGCCGTAGGAAAAGCACCCCAGCTTGGCGGTGCCCAGCAGCAGGTAGACCCCTGCCGCGCAGGTATCCAGCACCGAGTGGAAATCGGCGCGCATCAGCTTCACCGGCAGCAGGATCAGCGCCGGAACCAGCAGCAGCCCGCCGTAGAGGCTGAAGTTGGAAGGGGAGAAGGGCTCGTCCCCCGCCACGGCCCGCAGTACCGCGTTATAGACCTGCGCCATCAGCACCGCGCCGATCACCCCGGAGAGAAATCCGGTCATGGTGAAGGCGGCGGCGTCCCTTTGCGGGAGCCCGCGCTTTTTGCCCACGCGCATGCTGCACAGCACCGCCAGCGCCAGCCCCAGGACGAAGGAGGCGTAGTAAAGCGCTTTCTCCATTATTTCGTCACGTTCAGGCCCCACAGATAGTCGGATTCGATGAAATCCACCCCCATGGCCAGCGCCCAGGACACCATTTTGTCGTCGTCGGCGGTCCATACGGCGGCCCGCAGGCCCTTGCGCTGGAAGGCGTGGATCACCGCCGGAAAGATATCCGGCACCTTCATGTCGCAGTCAAAGCCCCGCTCCAGCGCTTCCTTCGTCTCCGCGTTGTAGCCGCCGCCGCAGTACATCAGCGGCAGGTCGGGATATTTCTCCCGCAGGGCGATCAGGTTGCTCATCTCCATGCTCTGGATGGAGCACATGTCCCAGGTATAGAGCTCCTCCACGATATCCACGATCTCCTGTAGCTTGTCCTCGGGGTATTCGCCCTTCAGCTCAATGAAGGCGAAAAGGTCGTAGTCCCGCATGATCTCGATATACCGGCGGAAGGTGCAGGGGTAGAGCACCGTGTCGGTGAAATCGTTTTTCAGCGGCTTGGCCGTCAGTTCTTCGTAGGTATAGTCGTTGACGTTCATGGAGGTGCCGTCCTCGTAGAAGTATTCGCTGCCGTGGACCAGCATCAGCACGCCGTCCTTTGAGATGTTCACGTCCGTCTCGCAGCCGTCAAAGCCCACCGCCGCCGCCTTGATGAAGGCCTCTTCGGTGTTTTCCAGATACTGCGAGCAGAACCCCCGGTGGGCGATAAAACGGGTCTTTTCCTCCTGCTTGGCGTAAAAGCCCAGATTGCCCAGCAGCAGGGTGAATACGGATAACAGACTGACCAGCATGTGCCATGGATTCATGAAAATACACCTCGTTTCTGTTGATAGGTCCAGAGTCACAAAAAAACGCGCGTTTGTAAAGCAACGAGGACGCTTTTTCGTTTATCCCTTGGAGGGAATGGCTGCGGCGACGGGGCCCACGAAGGAGGACAGGGGCATGGTCTGCAGGGTGATCCGGCCGGGGCCGGTGACCACGGTATTGAACAGGCCCTCGCCGCCGAAGAGCACGTTCTTCGCGCCCTTTACGGTCTGTACGTCGATGGAAACAGTCTCATCCGCCAAGGCGAGATTGCCGGTGTCCACGATCATGCTCTGGCCGGGGGCCAGGTCGTATTCCACGGAGGAGCCGTCGATCTCCACGAACGCGATGCCGCTGCCGCTGAGCTTCTGCATGATGAAGCCCTCGCCGCCGAAAAGGCCCGCGCCCACCCGCTTGTGGAAGTGGACGGACAGCTCCACCCCGGCGGTGGAGGCCAGAAAGGCGGATTTTTGCGCGACGATGCTCTTGCCGGGGCCGATCTCAATGGCACGGATGTTGCCAGGGAAGCTGGAGGCGAAGGCGATCATGCCGGGGCCGCCCTGGGCGGTGTAGCGGTTCTGGAAAATGGATTCGCCGGAGAACATTCTACCGAGGGCCTTTCCGAAGCCGCCGGCGTTGGTCTCCATCTTCATATTGGGGGACATCCACACCATGGAGCCCCGTTCTGTGATCATGGTTTCGCCCGCGTCCAGCTCGCAGATGACGACGGGCATGGGTTCGCCCTGAATTTTGTATCTCATGTTGATTCTCCCTTCAGATTTGGTATTATTTATATTATACACGCCCTTTCAGAAGCTTACAACCGTTTTTTCGGTTTTTTCGGAGGAAAAGCCGGTTGCGGACGCTGCCTGCTGCCATATTTGACTTGATTCCTGAGGCAGGGTGTGCTATGATGCAAACAGAACCACAATTTCACGATTGCCACGAGAAAGACAGGTGACAAGATCATGCAGTTTTATTATGAACCGATCCATCAGTATCTGATCCGCCGCCGCCAA
>CAMVNL010000088.1 GCA_947168785.1 uncultured Clostridia bacterium
CCTCTTTCATCTTCGGGTCGAACATGGGGTCATACAACAGGGTTTTGCCGGTCAAATCGGTTTTGTTCTCTTCCATAAGCCGCATATCCTTTCTGCAGTTTGTGTCCGACGGCAAACAGAGGCCCTTTTACCTGCCATCCGATCCGTTTCGGGGTTCTTGGTTTCTATTATATTCCACAAATAAAACGATGTCAAATAAAAAAAACTGACAGAAATCATAAAAAACAGCGGTTTTCGGATACAGCTTCCGCCCGGATCGAGAACGCGCGGCTTGCGGGACCTTGCGACCCTGCCGATTTTCTCATCGCCGTTCGCCGGCGAGGGCTTCCGCCACGGCGGCCATCCGGTCGAAGGCGTAGCCGAAGAAACGGGTATAGGCTTCGCAGTAACGGTTTTCCGTCAGGCCGTTGATCCGGTCCCTCCGGCAGCCGCCACGGCAGAGCGGATAATAGCGGCAGCTTCGGCAGCGCTCATGAATGAGATACGACTGTTCGATGAACGCCCGGTGCTTTTCCCCGACAACAAACGGGGTTGCGTCAAAGACCGTGCCCACGCGGTATTCCTCTTTACAGTAGAAGTCGCAGGGGTAAAGGTCCCCGTTGGCCTCCGCCACAAAGTAGCTGCCGCACACGCCGCACATGGCGCAGTTTTCCGGCGGGCGGCCCATCAGGATGCCGACGTAATTGTCGATATGGCGGACGGAAATATAGTCGCCCTTCCGCCAGTCGTCGAACCACAGGTCGAAGGATTGTTTCAGAAAGGTTTCGTAGCGCTGCGGGGACAGGGAAACGCTGCTCCCCTCCTCCAGACAGGGGATAAACTGCAAAAAACGAAAGCCGCTTTCTTTGAAGAACCGCCAGGTCCGTTCGATATCCCCGGCGTTTTCGCCGTCGATCACGGAGAGGATATTGAAATCCACCCCGCGCCTTTCCAGCGTCCCGGCGGCGTTCATCACCCGGTCAAAAACGCTTTCGCCCCGATGATCCCGACGGTAACGGTCGTTGGTCGCCCGGTCTCCGTCCAGCGAGAGGCCGATCAGAAAACCGTGTTTCCGGAACAGATCTGCCCATTCGTCGTCGATCAGCAGGCCGTTGGTCTGCAGCCCGAAGGACGTCGGCGCGGGGACCGCCGCCCTGACCCCGGCGATGAAATACCGGTAAAAATCCGTCCCCGCCAGCGTGGGCTCGCCGCCCTGAAACAGCACGGTGAGCGAAGACGGGCGGTATTCCCGGACCTTCCGGAGAAGTGCGTCGACGGTGTGCCGGGACATGACGCCGTTATCCCGCCCCTCGCAGGCGGACCGGTAGAAGCAGTAGCGGCAGTTCATATTGCACAGCCCCGCGGCGGGCTTGATCAGCAGCGTAAGCGGTCTCATAGGCGGCCCCTTTCGTTGAATCGGTCGTCTGCGCCGGATAGGCGCAGTGGGTAAAACCAGTATAACCAACCGGGGAAATATTTGCAACGGTTTCCTGCGGAAAGGCCGCGCCGCGGGACCGTTCCGGCAAAAAAACCGAAAAATCACCTCCCGGCGGGTGGCAATTCCGGCAGAACTGTGATAGAATGGGAACAGCATCAACAGAACCGAGGAAAAACAGATGGCTGTGGTAAAAATCGACCTGACCTGCCCCAAGTGCGGCGGAAACATGGAACGCGACGCCGAGCACAAAATGCTGCGCTGCCCCTATTGCGGGCACGGCGTGTTTCTGCAGACCACGGACCCGGGCAGCATTGAGGCCAACGCCTACGCCCGCCAGAAGGGCATTCTGCACGCCAACGCCGAGGCGCGCAGGGAGCGGAAACGGAACCTGCTGAAGGCGGCGGCCGTTATCGTGGGCGTGCTGATCGCCCTGATGATCGCCGTATGCGCCGTTGTGAAGCTGCAGCCGAAGGTGGACCCCTTCGCCTATATCACCGTTTCCTTTTCCGGCAACACGGGGGACGGGACGGCGGAGGTGACGCTGCTGGAAACGGCCGAGGGCGACGTGGACCCGCGAAAGATCACCTACCGGGTGACGCCGCGCTATTACCTCTCCGAGGGAGACGTGGTCACCGTAACGGCGGAAAGCCTTGAATATCCACTGTCGCCCACCTCAAAGACCTATCGGGTGGAGGGGCTGGATACCTGTCTGACCGACCTGAACGGCCTCAGCGACGAGGCGGTGGAGATGATCCACAACAAATCGGAGATGACGGTGGCAAAAGCCGTTGAAGGGGCAGGCATCGCCATTCCGGTCGCTTCCACCGAGCCCTGCATGATGTACCTTGCCACCGACGGCAGGGACCGCAACGAGCTTTACGACGTCTATCTGGCGACCTACCCGGAAAAGGACGGCGGCTTTGCCGAGCGGTACGTGGTGATCTATTACACCAATATCATCGTCCGCGATACGCAGCAGCCCACCATGTCTTACGACGGCACCATGTATCAGGGGCAGGTCATCGAGACGCTGGACAAGGGCTACGGCGGCTTTATGACGGGCTATAGGAGCCTGAAGGACGTCAAGGCGGATATCCTTGCCCACCAGACGAAAGCGATCACGCTGCAGGAGCGGGATTGCCGTCCGTAAGCCGACGCGTCAACGCCTTGTTTCTTGACACAGATGTAAAAAAATGGTATAATAAAGGGATCAATATCCCTGTTTTCTTTAAGGAAACGGAAGGAGGAACAACATGAAAAAATCCTTATCTGTCTTTCTGGCCCTGCTGTTCACCCTCGCCATGCTGCTGCCGGCCTTCTCCGCCGGCGCCTTCGCGGCGAACCGGGTGCCGGTGATCAACATTGTGGGCGAGCGCGAGGTGGAGGTCTGGAAAGAGGACGGCACCCACTATGCCCCCACGGAGGCCATGGCGGACGAGGTGGTGGACAAGGCCATTGAGGAACTGACGCCGGTATTCGTCAAGGCGTTTCTCACCAACAACTACGACGAGTGGAGCCGTCTGGCTTTGGAAAAACTGACGCCCATCTACGATGAGATCCGGCCCGCCCCCGACGGAACGCTGCCGGAAAACACCAGCCCCTATCTGTGGGCGGATATGCCGCAGACGCTGCCCGAGCCGGGCGCCGTCAACTACTATTACGGCTACTGCTGGGATTTCAGGAATTCCCCCCTCGACGAGGCGGATGCGCTGCATGAATTTATCCAGTCGGTGAAAGAAAAGACCGGGTCCGACAAGGTGATCCTGTCCTCCCGCTGCGGCAGCACGTCGCTGAGCGCCTGCTATCTCTATAAATACGGCACCGACGATATCGCCAAAATCATTTTCAGCGCTTCCACCCTGCGGGGCACGCCCCATGCGGACGCGCTTCTCAGCGGCAACCTCAGGGTGAAGGGCAATGCGCTCTATTATTACCTGATGGAAAACGACACCCTCAGCTCGATGGACGCGGGCCTTGTGAAGTTCATCAACGCCATGCTCTTCGCCCTGAATCTGAACGGCAGCGCCGACGACACCATCAGCCTGCTGCTGCGGGTCTATGACAAGATCAAGGACAGCTTTTTAGCGCCCTTCCTGCGCAGCTATTACGGCGTCTGCGGCAACTATATCGCCTCCGTCAGCGAGCATTTTGACGATTACGTGGACTATATCTTCCCCACCGCCGAGCTGAAGGCGGAGTACGCGCCCATTCTGACAAAGGCCGCCGAATACCACAACAACGTGCAGAATCATCTGGAAGACCTGCTGACCGGCGCGAGAGACGCGGGCGTGCCCGTGTACTTCCTCGCCTTCTACGGCGAGCCCAGCGGCTTCCCGGTCAGCGAGAGAAGCGCGATGGTTGGCGACGAGCTGGTGGACGCCAACTGGCAGTCTTTCGGCGCCACGGTCGCCGACTTCCCGGGGAAGCTGGCGGATTCCTACCTCGCCGGGCGGCAGCAGGCCGGCCTCGGCCGGTACCTCTCCCCCGACGGGCAGATCGACGCTTCCACCTGCCTGTTCCCCGAAACCACCTGGTTCATCAAAAACATGCGGCACGCGTTCCACGCGAACGACCTGCACAACTTCATTCGTCTGATCGCCTGGTCGGACGATATGACGGTCACCTCAAATCCCGACTATCCCCAGTTCCTGACGGTGGTGGGCAATCACAAGCGCCTCGCCCCGGCGCAGGCGGTCAACGAGAACGACCTTGACGTCTCCGCCTGGCAGCAGGATATGAAGGGAACGACGGGCTTCTTCGCCAAGGTCGTCGCCTTCTTCGCCAAAATCATCGCCTTCTTCGCGAGGCTGTTCAAAATCATCAAATAATGCCGGACGGTCCGTCCGCAAAACAAGGCTCCCTGAACGTTTTCGTTCGGGGAGCCTTGACTTGTTTATGCCGCCTTGCGGATCAGCAGGACGTAATCCGTATCGTCGGGACGGACGCCCGCAAACCAGGTGCCGACGACGGAGGCGGTGAAGTCGCCGCTCTCGCCGTATTCGCCGGTGATGGGGTTGAACCACTGATAGGTGTATTTGCCGCAGGGAGCGAGGCTGCCCACGGTGCCCGTCATGATGCCGCCGTTCTTTTCGGTGTTGAGGCGTTCCGCAACGGAACCATCGGTGTAGGAGTAGAAGTACAGCACCATTTCCGTATTGTTCCGGTTGCTGGCGCAGTAGGCGTAGACGTTGGAGGCGGGCACGAAGTAGGCCCAGTTGTTGAAGCGCGGGATCAGGTTGTACCATTCCAGCTCTTCCATAAAGGAACGCATATATCCCATCTGATAGGAGGAGGGATATTCCAGCGCGTCCTGCCAGGTGGCCGCCTGCTTTTCTTCGGGGGTGATCAGATCCACGCCGTCGTCGGAGGGGATATCCTTCTGGAAACCGTTCTGATACGCCCACGTGGGCTGACCGCCCCAGGAGCAGCCGTAAAGGCCCGTGAGATAGGAGGCCCACGCCTGCGCCCGCGCGCCGAAGTTCTTGGTCCAGAGATAGCAATACAGGCCCTCAAAATTGACGACCGGCTTGCCCTGACCGTTATACCAATAGTCGCGCGCGGACATATAGTCGTCGCGCTTGGTCAGGTGCGGATGCCACTGGGAGGCGTACATGGTGTGCGCCTTGACGCTTCTGAAGGCGGAGGGCTGCGCGCCGGGATACCAGATCATGTTCACTTCGCCGGTGCCGAGGCCGTTACCGTAGGCCACGGTGTCGCCGGTGCTCTCCTGATGGGCGGTGACGGGATGATCGTAGGGATCGTATTTGTTCAGGTATTCCGCCAGATACTTATAGGGATTGTTGACGGCGTTCCATTCGGAATTTTCGTTCTGATACGGGTCGTTGTCGCACTCCTGGCCCAGCGTCCAGATGGTGGGATAGGCGCTGTAACGCGCGATCCAATAGCGGGCGAGCTTTTCCAGATAGGCTTTTGCTTCATCTGAAAGGTCGGGCATGGTGACCAGCTTGGTGCCCAGCATGCCCTTGAGCTTCGGCTCGGTCCAGCCGCCGTGGGAGCGGATCAGCGGAGACATGCCGGACAGCGGCCAGAAATATTCGGTGTTGGCGTGGGTCAGACCGGATTCGGCAATGATCTTGAAATGCGTGTCAATGTGCTGGAAGCCTTCCATGTCGGCGTCGTCCACGCCGTCGATGATGTTGGCCTTGTAAGAACCGGGCTGGCTCTGCCAGACGGTGAAGCCCTGCGACACGCGCTTGTCGCAGATCGTCTGCACCATATCATAGGATTCGTCGCCCAACTGCCAGTGGGTGTCGCCGAGATAATAGAAGGGCGTGCCGTCATCGTAGGTCAGGTATTTTTCACCGTAGCGGGTGGTGACAAAGCCGTGCTGATAGACCGCCAGGCCGCCGCTGTATTCGGCGCAGTCCACCTGGGCCGTTCTGCCGTGCAGGGCCGCGTTGGTTTCATCGGAGCAGACGGTTTTGCACTGCCATTCCCCCGCCGCCGGGCAGACGAAGCGCGCCCGCCAGGTGTTGCCGCCGTCCCAGAAGCAGGGAATGGTGTAAAGTCGGCCGTTGCCGTACAGCTGCAGGTCCAGCGTCACGTCGTTGAAGGGATCGGCGTAGGTCTTGTCGCTTTCAAAGGACAGCTCCACCGCCCGCCAGGTTTCGGCGGTCAGGGTCTGCTCCGCCTCGCCGTCAAACAGGGCGGCGTCCCTCGCCTGCCCCGCCGCGGACCGGGCCTTGGCGTGGTGGATGCGGGATTCGTCGGTAAAGGTGACGAGCTTCAGCAGACGCCCCAGCAGACTGCCGAGGGCGCCACCCGCCCGTTCAAGGCTGAGGACCGCTGCGGTGGGTTCGTCCGCCGCGCCGGCAGAGGCCGCCGAGGCAAAGGGCATGGCCGCGGACAGCAGCAGCACGGCGGACAGCAGCAGCGCCGCCTTGCGTTTCAGTTTCATCATCGTATATCCTCCATTCGGAGTCGTCGCTCCGACTCGTTTTCCCGGGGCAGCAGACGTCTGCTTTACCGTTTCATCCCTTATTCGCCTCTCGCGCATTTGACCGTGATGATCTGGAAAGGACGGAAGGTCAGGCGGAGGGCGCCGTCCTCCGCCGTCAGCGTCTCCTGAACGTCCTCCAGAAAATCGGTCCGCTCAACGGCGGAGACCGGTACGCCGAAGCGGACCGTGGCGGCGGTTTTCGTGCCCTCGCTCTCATAGAGGCGCAGCACGAAGGCGTCGCTGCCGTCCTCCGCGGGCTTGACCGCCTCCGCAATCACGTTGGGCGCGTCGATGACGGCAATGGGGGCGATTCCCGCCCTGCCCGCCGCCGTAAACGCCGGCACGTTCAGTTCATAGGCGGGCTGCACCACCGAGGCCGCCCGGAAGCCGCCCTGATGCGGCAGCAGCGAATAGGTCATTTCATGGTCGCCCGCGTCGCCGGTGTAATCCGGATGGGTGCCGCCCCGGTGCAGGGAGAGCCGCAGATCGCAGCCCAGCACCGTGATACCGTATTTGCAGTCGTTGAGCACCGCCGCGCCGAAGCCGGGCTCGCTCACGTCGGTGAAATTGCGGTTGCAGACCTCGTATTTGGCCAGCTCAAGGCTGCTGTTGGCCGTGGTGGGCCGTTGGATGGAGCCGAACTGGATCTCGCTGCGGGCCGTGGCGGCGCAGATATCCAGATCGAACCCGACCTTCAGCAGGCGGTGGGGGCTGTTCCAATGCACCAGCGTGTGGAAATCCACCCGGGGAGAATCCGCATAGCAGACCAGATCCTGAGTGACCGTGGTGCCGTTTTCGATCTCATACACGCTGCGCAGGCGGATCTCCGCCGCGCCGTCGGTGACAAGGGCGCGGCCCCGGAACCCGGCCACCGGGGCCAGGTTTTCCACCACGTCGTGGTCGATATCCCAGTTGTCGTAGGTCAGGGGGACGTCCTCGCCGAAGAGCAGAACGTTCAGCGGCGCACCGCCGGGCTTGCGCAGCTCCCTGCCGGCAGCAAGGTCGAAAAAGGAGGCGATATAGCCGTTTTCGTCAAAGGCGATCTCGGCAAAAGGGGTGGTCAGCTTCTGCCCGTCGTAGCGGAAGACCGACGGCGCAGCCAGAGGCGTATCGCCCAGCGCCACGAAGGCGGAGCCGAAGCCCGGCAGCTTCACGCCGCCCACGGCCAGCACCTCCCTGCCGCACACGTCCACGTAACGCTGGGAGGGATAGTCCTCCGCGTAGCCCTGCGCTTCGATCACCGCCGCGTCGGACCGGGGGAAGGACAGGGTGTTGAACAGGGTCACGCCGTCGGCGGGGGCCGTCAGCCCCTCCGCGAAGCGCTTCGCCTGGGTCTGATAATTGGCCAGCACCTCGTCCATCTCCCGGTGGAACACGTCGTACACCGGCTTGATGGAGGTGCCGGGGAGGATGTCGTGGAACTGGTTCTTCAGCTGGGTCTTCAGCCATTTGTCCGCTTCGGGCAGGGCGGGCTTGCCCGACAGCACGTTGAAATATTCCATATCCCGCAGGGCGTATTCCGCCTTGCGGTTTTT
>CAMVNL010000089.1 GCA_947168785.1 uncultured Clostridia bacterium
GAACACATACATCCGCCCGTTGTTCCGCCGGTGCTGTAATAGGGCAGCGAAAGCAACGATGGATTCTCCCAGCGATTGGTGAGCAGTACAGCCAATGATCTGTAATAGAATTGCGTATAGCGTTCATCCGCGCAGCCAAACGCCGGAAGCGTGTTTTTCAGTTGTGTTTCCCTGCCCACGACCCAGCGGACGGCGGCATCTATCAAAGCCGGATATTGATTGCAGACTGCTTCGGCCTCCTTCCGGATATGCTCCGCATCTCCCAAATGAAAAGAAAAATAAAGGGTACGCGTTTCACCCGCCGCCAAACACAGCTTTGTTTGCAGGATACCGGCCTGTCGGAACAACCGGAACGCCGGATCGCAGGTCAATGCCATCGCAGCACCGTCGGCGCCCGCCAGATACACGATCCCGTCCCCATCCGTCTCCGCCTGAACGCTTGTTCCTGCTGCCGGAGGCATGGAAAAGGTCCATTGGCTTGTTTTGGTCGGGCTGCCTGTGAACCACAGTTCTGCCGGGAAGGTAAGTGAACTGTCACTGTTGTTTTTTAATGTGATCGCCAGAATCACACACTGCTGTGCGGGTGGAACGGCAAAGAAAGCCTCTGTGGCAAGTGCTCCCTGCGTCCCTTCTTCCCAAAGAAGATTCGTCCGCCATTGCCAGCGCGTTGTTTTGATCGTTTCACCGTTCAGCTTTATTTTTGCCGAAAAGCCGGTGGCGGAATACGGCGGCGTTTGAAGGGTGTTCACCGTCCCAAGAGTATCATATGGCGTCAGGGCGGAAATACGTGTGCCTGAAATACCGAGATCCTTTGGTTTCAGAATCTCCCGACCCGAACAAAAAGCAAATTGAGAACCGACAAATAACTCCCGGAACATAGAAACCATGTTACCCTCCTTCTTTCTATGCAGAGTGCTGTTCTACAACGCTACAGCTTGGCAGTTTGATTGTATTTTACAATATCGGGCCCGTCTTTTCAATTCTTCTTACAAAAAATGTCGAATATACAAAAAGTAAAATAGAAAAGATTAAATTTGGGAAAAATGACTCATATCTTTCCCGAAAACCAAATCAAATCAGAATTGTTGTTTGCATACGGCGACGCCACAAGGATGCAGGGCGTGTTTTTCAGTGCGTCCACGCTGACCATATTGAGTTTGGACAGCGAATTATGGGAGGCCAGCTCTACATAGCAGGCCGTTTCCATCATATGCCAATAAAAGATATCTAACGAAACCTCGATTTTATGTTGAAATACCTTGAATACTGTGATGATATAAACTGTTCCTTGCTGTTCATCTGAAAAACTTTGACTTTTTCAATATAAAGCGCTTGTAAGAATGTTGAAATGGATAAATATAACAAACTGATTAATAAAACTCGATTTCTTGTATAATTGGTTATATTGAAACAGCGAATCGCCCTGCGGAATCTTTTTCACTGCCGCAATAATACTCTGTCAGGTATCTTTTCTGAGAATATTCAGATATTCTTCATAGGAGAATACTCTTGCCTTGCCGGATTTTGCCGTCTGCCTCAGAATGCCCTTCTCGCAGAACATAGCAATATAATTTGCCGTACCGTTGCGGGACAAGCCCAGCGCTGCCGCGGTTTTGACTGTTTCGATAATGGGGTTGTGCTCGATATAATCAAACAGCTTTTCGATATTATCATGGGAACGAGTGGGGACGTCTGTCAGTTTTTCCGCGTTTCTTTGATGCAAAGCGTTCATCTTGTCGATTGTCTCGGTGGCGTCTTCGGCAGTTTCAGCGATGCCGCGAAGAAAGAATTTGACCCACTGTTCGTAGTTGCCTGCCTTACGGATCTCGTTCATCCTGTCGTAATACTCGATTCTGTTTGATTTCAAAAAACAGGATAGATACAGTATCGGCGAGGAAATCGCACCTTCCCGCATCAGGTACAGCGTGATGAGCAGCCTTCCGACGCGCCCGTTGCCGTCAAGAAACGGATGGATCGTTTCAAACTGATAGTGCAGCAGTGCTGCCTTGACCAAGGGGTCCATGTCGTCGTCTTCATTCATGAATCTCTCAAAGTCAGACAGGCATTCGATCATATCCTGCGGATTCGGAGGAATATAGCGGGCATTTTTCAGCGTGCTGCCAACGCCGCCAATCCAATTCTGCGATACGCGGAATTCGCCGGGCGTTTTATCTCCGCCGCGAACGCTGTTCATCAAGACCGCATGCGTTTCCCGAATCAGACGATTGCACATCGGGAGCTCCTGCAACCGGCACGTTGAATAATTGATGGCCCGAACGTAATTCACTACGTCGGAGACGTCGGCGTTAGCGTTTTCATCGATCTCCGGATTAAGGACATCGTCCAAGGTACATTGTGTTCCCTCGATCTGCGACGAGACCAGCGCCTCTTTTCTGACGTACATGGAAATAAACAGATCCTTGTTCGGGATCCGGTCCGAGACGCAGTTCAGGACCGCCAGCTTCTTATGCGCTGCAATCAGAAGCTGCTGCATTTCCGTATCGATTTCAATGTTGGGCTGCGGCGGCAATGGCTGTGGATAAAAAGAAAAATAAGCGTGCTCTCCGCTGAAGTTTTGCACCGTTTTTCCCGCACGATTTTTCATGCTTCTCCCTCCTGATATGCGTTTTCTTGTTAATAATATCACACAAAACGCACAGAATCAATAGTATGTGCGTTTTGTGCTTTCTTGTAAGATTTTTTATCTGTTTGCGGAGCAATTCTATTATCATGGCTCCGGATTTTTTGCAGCCTCATTTTTTCGGCGCAGCGGGCGAAATTTACGAAAACCTTACGAAACGCTTCGTATGGATTGCTTCAGTTGCCGAACGGAAAACGATTGATTTTCCTCTCTTCCGATGGTACAATGAAGTCAGTGTTATGCAAGGGGGAGAAGAACCATGCCGGAAGACAGAAAGCGCATCTACGTGGCGGACGACGACGACAATATCCGCCAGATCGTCAAAACATTTTTGAACAGCGACGGTTACGAGGTGGAGGATTTCCCCACCGGCGACCTGCTGCTGGAGCGGTTTGAGGAGCGCCCCTGCGATCTGGCGATCCTGGACGTGATGATGCCGGGCAAAGACGGCTTCGCGGTCTGCACCGCGCTGCGGGAGATCAGCACCGTTCCCATCATCATGCTCACCGCGCGGGATTCCGACAACGATTACGCCATGGGACTGGGGCTCGGCAGCGACGACTATATCACGAAGCCCTTTTCCGCCATGGCGCTGATGCTGCGCGTGCGGGCACTGTTCCGCCGGGTGGAATTCGAGAGCCGGAAATATGCGCCGGACGAAACACCGGGGCGGGAAGTAGGCAATCTGACGTTGGATGAAGATCGGCGGCATATCCTGTGCGCCGGGCAGCCGCTGGGACTGACGCCTACGGAATACGAGGTACTGAAGTACCTGATGGAACACGCGGACCAGGCGGTCTCCCGGGAGGAGCTGCTGAATACCGTGTGGGGCTATGAGACCGCCGTGGAGACTCGCGCGACGGACGACACGGTACGCCGCTTACGCCAGAAACTTGACGGCGGCGGCGTGAACATCGCCGCGGTGTGGGGCTACGGCTTTCGGCTGGAGGCGCAGAAATGAAGCGCAAGTGGCACATCAAAACGCATATGCTGGTCACGCTGATCGGCCTGACAAGCGCGGTGCTGCTGACGGTGGCCATCGCCTTCAATCTCTCCATGTACGGGTTTATCCGGTCCCGGGTATCCGCGCAGCTCTCGGGGGTCTCCCAAAGCGCCTCCGACGAGCGAAAAGGCGGCGGACACGGTATGAGCCAGGAACAAAATCAAAATCAGGAGCAGGCGCAGGGGCAAAAGCAGAAGCAGGGCACCAAAGAGGATGACGGAGGTCAGTTTGACGCGCATCCCGACCGGATCATGGGCACCAAAGGCAGCGCCGTTTTGCTGAACGCCGACGGTACACTTGAAGCCAATCTGCACGGCGACGAGACGGTGGCCGAGGCGCTGGCGGCATGGTACCGCGCCCGCGCCGCCGCCGGAAAAGATACCGCCGTCGCCAACAGGATCCTCTTTCTGGAGGACGGCACCTACGTCGTTTCCGTGGTGGAAGACCCGGTCACAGAAGGGCAGATCATGCTCACCTACGTGGACGTGTCCACCGTCATGGCGTTTACCCGGCAGATCAATATCGTGCTGCTGCTGGTGATCCTCGCCGCCGTTCTGATCTCCGTATTGCTGAGCCGCCGGTTTGCCCGTTCCTTCGCGGAGCCGGTGAAAAGCCTTTCCGATTTTGCCGGGGAGATCGGCGGCGGGAATCTGGAGCCGCAGGCGCTGGATTTCCGGGATATGGAGTTCGACAAACTGGCCGGATCCATGAACAAAATGGCCGCGGACCTGCGGGACACGCAGAAAAAGCAGGAGGTCTTCTTCCAGAACGTCTCCCACGAGCTGCGCACGCCGCTGACCTCCATCCGGGGCAACGCGGAGGGCATCGTTTACGGGCTGATGGAACCGCAGAACGCCGCGAAGATCATTTTAACGGAGTCGGACAAGCTGGGCGGGCTGGTGGAGGACATTCTGTTCCTGTCCCGCGCCGGAAAAGAAAGACAGGACGGCGGCGCTCAGCCGCTGGACCTGCGCGAGGTGTTTTCCCTTTGCGTATCGGAGCAGCGGGCGGAGGCGGAACAGAAGGGCGTTTCCTTCGTGTTCGATTTTGACGACTCGCCCGTTTTGCTGCCCATTCGGGAGCAGGACGCGGAGCGCATGATCGGCAACCTTCTTTCCAACGCGATCCGGTACGCCGGAAAAACGGTGACCCTGCGCTGCCGGAAGGAAGCGGACGCCGTTTTCTTCGCGGTGGCGGACGACGGCCCCGGCGTGGCGGAGGAGGACCTGCCCCACGTATTTGAGCGGATGTATAAGGGCAGGGGCGGCAAACACGGCATCGGGCTTGCCATCGCGCAGGCCGTGGCCAAAAGCTGCGGCGGCGAGATCACCGTGCGCAACGACCCCGGAGCGGTGTTCGAGGCGCGGTTTCCCGGCAGTCCCCAAACACCGGAAAAGACGACCGGTTGACAAACCGGAAGCCGTGGAGGCGATGCAATGAAGACAGGAAAGAAATATCTGGCGCCCGTTCTGTTTCTGGTGATCTTTGAAGCGGTTGCGGTGACGCTGTGGCTGACGAAGAAGAACCTCTTTTATCTTTTCAACTTTTCTTATATCGGGATCGCGATCTCCCTCGGCGTGTTCCTGTTTCTCCGGAAAAACAAGCACGCCAGAAGGATCACCCAGCTTCTGGTCGGATTGTATATGCTGCTGTACCTTGGTCTGATCCGCGGCGAGAATATGCAGATAGAGGGCTTCTGGTATTATCTGTTCACCGGCGTTTTCGAGGCGGCGACGATCCACTACGCCGTCGCTAAAATCTTCGGCCCGCTGCTGTTCGGCCGGGGATGGTGCGGTTATGCCTGCTGGACGGCAATGGTGCTGGATTTTCTCCCATATAAGACGCCGCACGGGCCGCGGAAAAAGATCGGATGGATCCGGTATCTCACGTTTGCGGCGTCGCTGGTCTTCGTCGCGGCGCTCTTCCTGGCCAAGGTCGGAAATATGGAACGGATCATGTTCTGGGCGTTCCTCATCGGGAACGCCGTGTATTATGCGGTCGGGATCGCGTCGGCGTTCCTGTTCAAGGACAACAGGGCGTTTTGCAAATACTTTTGTCCGGTCACCGTATTCCTGAAGCCCATGAGTTATTTCTCCCTGATCAGAATCAAATGCGATACGGACAAATGCGTCTCCTGCGGAAAGTGCCGGAAAGTTTGCCCGATGGATGTGGACGTGACGGACAATTCCAGAAAACGGAAAAACGGGACCGAGTGCATTCTGTGTATGGAATGTGTGAAGAATTGTCCCAAAGACGCGCTTTGATACCATACGGCATGCCGAGACGCCGGACCGGCAGAAAGCAATGATACATCCATCTGACAGTGCTCAAAACATTGGGCGCTGTCTTTTTTGTTTCTGTTTCGTGTGTTTTTCGTAAAATCCGCTTCTGTTTTTCGGAGATGTCAGCCGGGCGTCTGTGCTATACTGGCCTCAACAAAACGAATTCAGGAGGATAACACCATGAAACGCAACGTTTTCAAAATTCTCATTCCGATCCTTTGCGCGGCCATTCTTCTCACCGGATGCGCGCTGGCGCGGACGATCACTTCCACGCTGAACAGCTCCGCGGGGCAGACCTCTGAACAGACAGAGATCGTCACGGATGCGCCTGTCGCTGACGTCGCAGATGTCGCGGACGTTCCGACGGACCCGGTTGAAACGGCGGCAGCGGAGTCTCAGGCATCCGACGCCGAAGGATCCTCCGGCGCGTTTTCCGCGAGAGATCTCAGCGCCGAATACGACGACGAGACCGTCACCGTGCAGCTGACCGGCTCCGGCGCGGCGGCGGATTCTGACAAGGTCGGCGTTTCCGGCTCGACCGTGACGATCACCGGTTCCGGCACGTACCTGCTCTCCGGCGCGCTGGACGACGGCAGTATCATCGTGGACGCGGGCAAAGAGGACAAGGTACAGCTGGTGCTGAACGGCGTCAGCGTCCATTCCGGTTCCTACGCCGCCATCTACGTGAAGCAGGCGGATAAGGTGTTTATCACGCTGGCGGAGGGGACGCAGAACACGCTCTCGAACGGCGGCAGCTTCACGCAGCGTGACGACAACAACGTGGACGCGGTTATTTTCGCCAAGGATGATATCACTTTTAACGGAACGGGTTCCCTGACGATCAGCTCGCCCGCGGGACACGGGATCGTGGGTAAGGACGAAGTGACGGTCACCGGCGGCGTCTACGCGATCACCTCCGCCAATTGCGCGGTCCGGGCCAACGACAGCATCGCCATCGCCGACGGTACCTTTGCGCTCAACGCGGGCACGGACGGCCTGCACGCCGAAAACGACGAGGACGACACGCTGGGCAATATCTATATTGCAGGCGGGACGTTCACGATCGACGCGAACGACGACGCCATCCACGCCAACACCCTGCTGCAGATCGACGACGGCAGCTTTGAGATCACCGGCGCGGAAGGGTTGGAAGGGACTTATATTCAGATCAACGGCGGCGATATCTCCGTCAGCGCCTCTGACGACGGCGTGAACGCGGCGCGCAAATCCTCCGCCTATACCCCCACGGTGGAGATCAACGGCGGCTATCTGACCGTTGTGATGGGCGCGGGCGATACCGACGGCGTGGATTCCAACGGCGATATCCTCATCACCGGCGGCACCGTGGATGTGACCGGACGCAGCGCCTTCGACTGCGACGGTTCGGCGCAGTACACGGGCGGCACGCTGATCGTAAACGGCCAGCAGGTGGACGCTATCCCCAACCAGATGATGGGCGGCGGCATGATGGGCGGCCGCGGCGGCTGGCGCGGGTAAAGGAGGCCGAACATGCGTAACCAGATCATCGGCAGACTGGCGGCGGGCACCTTCGGCGTTTGCTTCGCCTACGCGCTGATCCGTCAGCCCTTCGCCGTGCTGAAAGACCCCGACGCAATCAAAGACTGGGAGGAAACGGTTTCTTCCGTCGTCATCGAAGCGACGCAGCCCACCCTTCCCCTTCCTTCGACGACGATCCCCGAGACGCTTCCTGCGGCGACGCTCCCGGAACCAACCGCGGAACAGGCGGCGGAACCAGCGACCGGAACCGCCGTCACCGAATCGCCCGAAACGACGGCGGAACCGCTGACGACGGAAGCCGCCGCGACGGAAGCGGCGGAAGAGGAACCGGAGGATGACGACGATTCCGATAAGGAAGAGGCTGAGGAAGAGGAGCAGGCGCAATCCTCCGGGCAGGAGAGCGGCGGCGACGTCCCGACCCTGTCGCAGTTCCTCTCCCGACTGACCTGCGGCGGCTGCCGTCACAG
>CAMVNL010000090.1 GCA_947168785.1 uncultured Clostridia bacterium
CAAATATTTTTGCAGCAGCTCGCCGAATTCCGGGTTGAAGGACCCGTCCTGATTCAGGATGCCGGCGAGAATTTCATCAACGGTCTCGTTCTGCGGATCGCCGCCGGACGGTACGCCGTTGTTGGGGTCTTCATACGACATAGCTTTTCTCCTTCCTCCGTTTTTTAATCGGCCTGCCAGATGGGCACGTCTTCATAGGGATTTTCTTCATCATGGATATCATACCACAGCTGCGGCATGCGGCGGTCTTCGTTGGCAAAGGCCTTCTCCACGTCCACCTCGGCGCTTTCCCCGTCCCTGACGAGCCTTGCCACCACCACGAAGCGGGCGTTGACCCGGGAGCCCCGGTCCAGCATGTAGGTGCAGGTGGAGAGGGTCAGGAAGCGGTCCGTCGGCTGCACGTCCACCGAGGGGTTGACCACGAAGCTTCTGGAGGCCACCTCGTTGGCGAAGGCCACGGTATTGCCGTCGGTAAAATCCGTGTACCAGTAGTAGAACAGATCGTCGCCGTCCGCCGGGTCGTTGGGGTAGTTCAGGAACGCGCCGATGATCTTCCATTTGTAATCGGCGTAGAGCGTATTGTACTCGATCACCGGATGCTCTTTGTAGTAGTCAAGATCAGTATAATTTTCAAGGCAGGTGAACACCGAGCCGTCGGAGGCCATGTGGTGGCCGTACAGCACCGTGTTCTTTGACAGGGCGGGGGCGGCGTTCCACTGGACGACGTTCCGGTAATCCATGAAAATGATACCGCGGATGGAATAATTCTCGTAGAAATCCTTGCGCTCATAATAGGAATTGGTATCGCTCTGCACCACCACGTAATCCACGGGGGTGTCGTTGATGCGCACCCAGCCCACCGTATCGTCGTTGACGGAAAAGAGCGGGCGGAACTTCTCCTGCATGCCGGAGGGGTACTCCGTCTCCGCCAGCGTCGGCTCCAGCTCGCCGGAGATCACCTGCGCCGAGCTGTAATAGGGCGTTTTGACGTTGAAGGCGGACTCCCCCTTGATGGAGTCGTATTCATCCGCGCCGCCCGTCATGATCAGGTACAGGACGATCAGCGTGAAGACCAGCACGTTGAGCCCTGACAACAGGCTGAGGATGCGTCTATCCTTCGGGGAGATGATCCGCTCCTGCGCCAGCCGGATATCCCGCAGGTCGGTCTCGTCGTTATCCAGCGCGTCGATATAGACGCCCTTCCGGTCGGCGGCCGACTCCTGAGCAGCGCGGTCGGCTTCCGCTTTTTCGTTTTTATTGACTTCGCTCACGGTAATCCTCCGTTTCAAAATGACCGTATATGACAGGCATTATACCCGCCGTTGTTTTGATGAAACTTAAAAAAGAGAAGAAATCGGCCAATTCTTTTTTATATTAGCATATTATTATTTATATTACAAGGGGAAAGATTTTGTATTCCGGGAAATTTTCGGTTTTCAATAAATAAAGTTGACAAAGTACTTTACGGAAGCGTTTGTTTTTGATATAATGAATTTAATTATGGGACAAAAGCGGCAAAAAACGCCGATCCCACAGAAAGAAACGGAAAAACCAATCATGAGACTTCAACGGATCCTGCGTCCGGCGGCGCTGCTGTGCGCCCTGCTGACGCTCTGCGGTATGCTTACCGGCTGCGCCGCCTCTTATCAGGAACGAACCGCCTTCGCCATGGGCAGCGTGCTGACCGCCCGCCTGTACGCGCCGAAGGACAAGGCCGACGACCTGTTCGGCCGGATGGCCGGGAAGGTGGAGGAGGCGGACCGCTGCCTGTCCGCCAACGACCCCGCTTCCGAAATCGCCGCGGTCAACGCGAAGGGCTCCGCCAACGCCGGCGCTTTTACCCGGAAAGCCCTGGGCGATATGGTCATGCTGTGCCACCTGCTGAACGGCACGGTGGACGTCACCATGGGCGCGGTGACGGAGTTGTGGGGCTTTGCCACTGACGAACCCCGCAAGCCGGATGAGGCCGCCCTGCAGGCCGCCCTGGCGACGGTGGGGCTGGACCGGCTGCTGATTGACAACACCAACGAAACCATCGTGGTGGGGAAAGGGCAGAAAATCGACCCCGGCGCCTTCGGCAAGGGCGTCGCTCTGGATGAGATCTATAACGTGCTGCACACGGCCAGCTACCCCGCCGTGGTCTCCTTCGGCGGTTCCGTGCTGCTGTTCGGGCAGCCGAAAAACGGAAAAAGCTGGACCGTGGGGGTGAGGGACCCCTTCGGCGGCGAAAACGACTATTTCGCCAAGCTCTCCTTTACGCCGGAAAGCGGCGACTACGCCGGTTTCATTTCCACCTCCGGCAGCTATGAAAAATCCTTCACGCAAAACGGCGTGACCTACCACCATATTCTGTCGCCCCAGACCGGCTGCCCGGTGGAGACGGACCTCGTCTCCGTCACCGTTTACGCCCCGGGCGGTCTCAACAGCGACGCCCTTTCCACCGCCTGCTTCATCAACGGGCTGAACCCGCAGACGCTGCAATGGCTGCAGAACTTCGGCGCGGAGGCGGTGTTCGTCAATAAAGACAAAGAGTACTATGTAACGGACGGTCTGTCAGAGGCTTTCACCCTGACGGACGACGCCTTTACCCCCATGGCTTATGAAGGATAAAGCGGGGCGGTTCCTGCGCCCGGCGGACCTGATCGCCGTAGCGGCGATCCTGTTGCTGGCCGGGGCGCTGTGGCTGCTGACGAACAGCCGACAGGGAGAGACGGCGGAGATCGTCTGCGACAGAGAGGTGCTTTACACCATCCGCCTGTCGGAAGTGAAAGAGCCCTATGAGATCCGGCTGGAAAACGGGATCACGGTCGCGGTGGAGCCCGGCGCCGTTTTCTTTGCTTCTTCTGACTGCGCCAACCAGTTGTGCGTGCGCACCGGCAGGCTCACCAGGGTGGGGCAAAGCGCCGCCTGCCTGCCCCACAAAACGCTGATCCGCGTGACGGGCCGTGACAAAACCGCGCCGGACGCGCTGACAGGCTGAACCATGAACGAAAAACACAGACAACTGACGGCGCTGACGGTCAGCGCCATTTTGGCGGCCGCGGCGCTGGCGACGTCCTTTTTTGAGCGGACGCTGACGGCGGGGCTGCCCTTGCCGCCCGGCGTGAAGCCGGGGCTTTCCAACGTGGCGGTGACGTTCGCCTGCGCCGTGTTGGGGCTGCCCTATGCGTTGGCGGTGACGGCCATCAAGGCCGGTTTTACGCTGCTGACCGCCGGTCCCACGGCGGCGCTGCTGTCCCTTTGCGGCGGGCTGCTGAGTGTACTGACCATGTATTTGCTGCTGAAAATCAAAACCGGACGGCTGAGCTACGCGGGCGTCTCCGCCGTCAGCGGGGCGATGCACAACATAGGCCAGCTGGCCGCCGCCTCCGCAATGGTCGGCAGCGCCATGTACCTGAGCTGGCTGCCGGTGCTGCTGCTCAGCGGCGTGGGCTTCGGCCTGCTCACCGGCGTGATCCTGAACGCCGTCATGCCCGCGCTCATGAAACTGAAATGGTTCAGGTAGCGGACAATTGATGCCGCAGTACATATTCAGTCGGAAGTCATCAGTCGGAAGTCGGAAGTCCCGATACCGTCGAGTTTATATAATGATTCCATGTGTCGGTAAAAGAAACGTGGATAACAGAAAGCTTTTGTTTGCATGCTCCGGAATATAATCAGCCGTCGCAAGACGGCAAACCGAGGAGCGAAAGCGACCCTGATCGGCAAAGCCGATCATTGACTTCCGACTTCCGACTTCCGAATGAAGACTTCCCAATCCATGCCATCGGCGCCCCAAATCTGACATCCCTCAACAATCTGATTACATAAAACACACGGAGGAAATCATATGTCACATCCCTCACCCGGCGCGGTACTGAAGGCCGTCTCAAAAGGACGGGGCGGCATTCACGTGGCGCACAACAAAATCACGGCGGAAAGCGAAACGGTGCGTATGCCGCCCCCCAGGACCGTCGTTCTGCCCATGCAGCAGCATATCGGCGCCCCCTGCACGCCCACCGTCAAAAAAGGCGACCACGTGGACGTGGGACAGGTGATCGGCGATTCCGACAAATACGTCAGCGCGCCCATCCACGCCTCCGTCTCCGGCACGGTGACCGCCGTGGCCGACGTGAAGCTGGCCAACGGCCGCATGGCCCCCGCCGTGACCATTGAATCCGACGGGCTGATGACCCGCTGGGAGGGCATTGCCCCCCCGAAGGTCACCGACAAGGCGGAGCTGATCGCGGCGATCCGCGCGTCTGGCCTGGTGGGCCTCGGCGGCGCGGGCTTCCCCAGCCACGTGAAGCTCAACACCCCGGAGGACAAACCTATTGATACGCTCATCATCAACGCGGCGGAGTGCGAGCCCTACATCACCGTGGACTACCGGGAATGCCTCGAAAACTCCTGGAACATCATGGGGGCCGTCTATACGCTGGCGGACCTGCTGAAGGTGCCCAACGTGGTCATCGCCGTGGAGGACAACAAGCCGGAGGCCATCCGGGTATTGCAGTCCATCGCCGACGATGACAACAACCGGGGCGATACCGTCAAGCTGATGACGCTGAAATCCAGATACCCCCAGGGCGCGGAAAAGATGATGGTGCTCTCCGCCACCGGCCGCAGGGTGCCGGCGGGCGGCCTGCCCGCGGACGTGGGCTGCATCGTCATGAACGTGGCCAGCGCCGCCTTCGTTTCCCGTTACCTCAAAACCGGCAAGCCCCTCACCAGCCGGTCGGTCACCGTCAGCGGCGACTGCATCAAGAACCCCATGAACGTGCGGGTCCCCATCGGCACCTCCGTCCGGGAGATCATCGACTTCTGCGGCGGCTTCACCGAGGAGCCCTATAAGATCCTCTCCGGCGGTCCCATGATGGGCCAGGCGCTGGTGAGCACCGACGTGCCGCTGCTCAAGAGCAACAACGCGGTGCTGGCCTTCAGCAAGCGCGGCGCGGGCCTCAAGGCCAACCGGGACTGCATCCGGTGCGGCCGCTGCCACGAGGCCTGCCCCATGGGGCTGATCCCCACCCAGATCGTCAAATACGCCAACAAGCGCGACGCGGAAGAGCTGTCAAAGCTGGGCGTTTCCGTGTGCATGGAGTGCGGCAGCTGCGCCTTCTCCTGCCCCGCGAATGAGCCGCTGGTGCAGTACATGCGGCTGGCGAAAGAAATCATGAGAGAGGCAGGTGTCAAGTGATGAACGAACCGGCAAAACTGACCGTCAGCGCGTCCCCCCACGTCAAGGGACCCGCCACCGTAACGGGCATTATGTTTGACGTGATCATCGCCCTGTGCCCCGCCGCCATCGCCAGCGTCGCCATCTTCGGTCTGCGGGCCGCGCTGGTCATCGCCGTGTGTACGGCAAGCTGCGTGGCCTTTGAGTATCTTTCCCGCCGGATCATGAAGCGAAGCTCCACGATCGGCGACCTGAGCGCCGTGGTGACGGGCGTGCTGCTGGCCTTCAACCTGCCGGTCGGCATCCCCCTGTGGATGTGCGTCATCGGCTCCTTCGTGGCCATCGTCATCGTCAAGCAGCTCTTCGGCGGCGTGGGACAGAATTTCGCCAATCCCGCCATCACCGCGCGGATCGTGCTGCTGGTCTCCTTCGCCTCCGCCATGACCAATTTCCCCCTGCCCAAATCCGTGGACGCGGTGGCCTCCGCCACGCCTCTGGCCACCCTCGCCGGCTTTGACCGGACGGCGGACCTGACCGGGCAGATCGACCTGTACCGGGCGGCGGATAAGCTCCCCTCCTTCTTCCAGATGATCTTCGGCGTGCGGCAGGGGTGTCTGGGCGAGACCTGCGCCGTGGCGCTGCTGATCGGCGCGGCCTACCTCATCGTCCGGGGCGTGATCAAAATCACCATTCCCTTTACTTATATCGGCACCGTGGCGGTCTTCATGCTGATCGCCTCCCGCGGGGACCTCACCTATACGGCCTACGAGCTGATGGGCGGCGGTCTGATCCTCGGCGCCTTCTTCATGGCCACCGACTACACCACCAGTCCCGTAAACACCAAGGGCAAGATTGTCTTCGGAATCGGCTGCGGCGTACTCACCTCTGTCATCCGGCTTTACGGCTCCCTGCCCGAGGGCGTGTCCTACTCCATTCTTCTAATGAACATCGCCTGCCCGCTGATCGAAAAGGCCACGGCCCCGGCGTACTTCGGTTTTGTGAAGAAGAAAAAGGAAAAGAAACCGAAAGAAGAAAAAGCGGAAGGAGGCGCAAAAGCATGAAATCCATCATCGTCACCGCGCTTTCGCTCTTTTTGATCTGCGCCGTGGCGGCAGGCGTGCTGGCCGGCGTCAACGCGGTCACCGCCCCCACCATCGAGGCCAACGCCGCGGCCGCCGCCGACAAGGCGCGGAGCGAGGTCGTTCCCGAGGCGGACGGCTTCACCGAACAGACCGCCCCTGACGGAACGGTCTATTACGCCGCCGAAAAGGGCGGCGACACCGTGGGCTATGTGTTCACCACCGCCGCCAAGGGCTACGGCGGCGACGTGGAGATCATGACCGGCGTGGACGCGGAGGGCAAGATCACAGGGATCAGCATTCTCTCCATTGAGGAAACCCCCGGCCTTGGCATGAACGCGAAAAAGGACAGCTTCAAGGACCAATATAAAGGCAAATCCGGCGAGCTGGCCGTGAACAAGGACGGCGGCGAGATCGTCGCCATCACCAGCGCCACCATCACCTCCCGCGCGGTCACCAACGCGGTCAACCAGGCGCTGGCGCTGTATGCGGCCGTGACGGCGTGAAAGGGGGAAGAGAGCTATGGCTGAAAAGAAGAAATACAACTACGGCAAGGAGCTGACCAAGGGCTTTCTGCGGGAAAACCCGGTGCTGCGGCTGGTGCTGGGCACCTGCCCCACGCTGGCCACCTCCACCTCCGTCGTCAACGGCGTGGGCATGGGCATCGCCGCCACCATCGTGCTGATCTGCTCCAATATCGCCATCTCCGCCCTGCGGAAGGTCATTCCCTCCAAGGCGCGCATTCCGGCGTATATCGTCATCATCGCCTCCTTCGTCACGGTGGTGCAGATGCTGGTCAAGGCCTTCGTCCCCGCGCTGGACGAATCCCTCGGCGTTTTCCTGCCCCTGATCGTGGTCAACTGCATCATCCTCGGCCGGGCGGAGGCGTTTGCCAGCAAGAACCCGGTGCTGGTCTCCGCCGTGGACGGCCTGGGAATGGGCATCGGCTTCACCGCCGCCCTGTTCTGCATGGGCACCGTGCGCGAGATCCTCGGCGCAGGCACCTTCCTCTCCGGCATCGACACCATGATCGGCGGCTTCGTCGATCTCAACGGCTTTACCGGCTTTGATTTCAACGAGGGGCTGGCCGGTCTCGGCGTGGCCCCCATGACCGTCTTCATTCTGCCGGCGGGCGGCTTCTTCACCTTCGGCGTCATCATGGCGCTGGCCAACAAGCTGGCGGACAGGAAGGGCCTGCCGAAAGCGGAGCTGCGCGGCTGCGAGGGCTGCCCCCACGCCGCCGTGTGCGGCAGAAGCGACTGCGCGGAGCAGACCGCCGAAAAAACCGCCGCGAAACCGGCGGCAGCCGTAAAGGCGTCGTCGACAGCAGCGACGACCGCGGCAACAACGGCGGCAGCCACCCCGAAAGCGCCGGAGACGGCGAAGCCCGCACCGGCGACGCCACCTGCCGCCGACAACGGAAAGGAGGCTGACGCGCAATGAAATTCGTCATCGCATTGCTGGTGATGGGCATTCTGACTCAGAACTTCACTCTGGCCAAATTCCTCGGCATCTGCCCCTTCCTCGGCGTTTCCAAAAAGCTGAACACCGCCGTGGGCATGAGCCTGGCCGTCATTTTCGTCATGCTGCTGGCCACCGCCGTCACCTACCCCCTCAACATGTTCTTGGAGGCCCACGACCTCGCCTACCTGCAGACCATCGTCT
>CAMVNL010000091.1 GCA_947168785.1 uncultured Clostridia bacterium
CGCCGGTGTGGAAGCGCAGAGGTTCGGAATACATATCAAATGTCTCCTGATGGAAATTTACGTAGCACGGCGCCTTGCGCCGTTAAACCGGGCATAAACAATAATCAAAACGTTGAAAAAAAGATTCATTCCCGGTCGATTAACGGCGCGAGGCGCCGTGCTACGCTTTTGTCATTTTATTTGTTGATCGAAAGTCCCAGCAGCTTGAGCTGGTCGTCGTCCACGGGGCTGGGGCACTCGGTCATGGCCTCGGTGGCGTCCTTCAGCTTGGGATAGGCGATCACGTCGCGCAGGCTCTCCGCGCCCAGCATCTGCATCACGAGGCGGTCGAGGCCGATGCCCATGCCGCCGTGGGGGGGCGGACCGAAGCGGAAGGCGTCCAGCAGATAGCCGAACTTTGCCTGAGCTTCCTCTTCGGAAAGGCCCAGCAGGGAGAAAATGCGGCTCTGCAGCTCGGGGTTGGTGATCCGGATGGAGCCGGAGGACAGCTCGATGCCGTTGAGCACCAGGTCGTAGGCCTTGGCCCGCACGGCGCCTTTGTCGCTTTCCAGATACGGCAGGCACTCGTCGAGAGGAGCCGTGAAGGGATGGTGCATGGCCACCCACGTCTGGGTCTCCTCGTCCCAATCGAAGAAGGGGAACTCCACGATCCACAGCAGGTTATAACCCTTGCCGATGATATCAAGCTTCTTGGCCACTTCGCAGCGAAGGGTGCCCAGCGTGGTCAGGGCCAGCGTCTTTTTGGTGTCGGCGATGATCAGCACCACGTCGCCCTTTTCGGCGCCCGCGGCGGAAAGGATCTCGTCCATCTTGCCCTCGCCCAGGAACTTGCCGAAGGAGGAGGCGACGCCGTCGTCGGTCCAGCGGATCCAGGCGAGACCCTTGGCGCCGATGCCCTTGGCATGCTCGGTGAGCTTGTCGATCTCTTTTCTGGTGAGGGTGGCGACGGCGTTCTTGGCGGTAAAGGCCCGCACGGTGCCGCCATTCGCAATGGCGCCCTCAAACACGCTGAATCCGCAGTCCTTGACGATTTCGGACAGGTCGAACAGCTCCATGGCGAAGCGGGTATCCGGCTTGTCGGAGCCGTAGCGGTCCATTGCGTCCTTGTATTTCAGGCGGGGCAGGGGCGTTTCGATGTCAACGCCGATGGCCTCCTTGAACAGCTTTTTCATGAAGCCCTCGATCAGCTCCAGCACGTCGTCCACGTCCACGAAGGACATTTCAAGGTCGATCTGGGTGAACTCCGGCTGACGGTCGGCCCGCAGGTCCTCGTCCCGGAAGCAGCGGGCGATCTGGATGTAGCGGTCGAAGCCCGCCACCATGGAGAGCTGCTTATACAGCTGGGGGGACTGGGGCAGGGCGTAGAACTCGCCGTTGTGCAGGCGGCTGGGGACCAGGAAGTCCCTCGCGCCCTCGGGGGTGGATTTCATCAGGATCGGGGTCTCGATCTCGATGAAGCCGTTGTCATAGAAATAGTCGCGGGTGATCTTGGCCACCTTGTTGCGCATGAGAATGTTGCCCTGCAGGTCGGGGCGGCGCAGGTCAAGGTAGCGGTATTTCAGACGGGTGGTCTCCGCCGTGTTGGAGTTGGGCACGATCTCGAAGGGCGGCGTTTCGCTCTTGGCGAGAATGCGCAGCTCGGTGACGAACACCTCGATATCGCCCGTGGGGATCTTGTCCGTCTTGGCGGAGCGCTCGCGCACGGTTCCCTTGGCCGCCAGCACGTATTCGCTGCGGGCGGCGGCCGCCTTGTCGAACACCTCTTTATCGGTGGTCTCGTCAAAGGCCAGCTGGATGACGCCCGTGCGGTCGCGCAGATCGATAAAGATCAGGCTTCCGAGATTCCTGGTGCGTTGCACCCATCCGAATACGGTGATTTCCTTACCCGCGTCGCAGGCGCGGAAATTGCCGCAGTAGTCGGTACGTTTCATTCCTGCTAAAAATTCCATGTTATTCTTTTCCTCCGGTTAAAAGAGTCAGATTGTTCAGATCGATATCTCCCGCGCCCAGATCCAGATCGGCCAGCGCGGCGTTGATGGTGACGTGCATGAAGTCCTCGGAGAAGGTATCCAGCGAGATCTCCGCGGTCTCGCCGTTGTCCATGTTCTTGACGGTCGCCTTGCGGCTTTCGATCTCGTCGGGGCCGAGGATCATGGTGAACATCACGTTCTTTTTGTTGGCGTATTTCATCTGGGCTTTGATGGAACGGTTTTCCAGATCCGTCAGAGCGGAAACGCCCTCTTCTCTCAGCTCGTTGATGATGCGCATGGCCTCCACCGTAAAATCCTGTGTGGCGGGGGCGATATAGAGCTGTACGCGGGGCTCCTCCGGCAGCTCCTTGTGCTGGGCGTTCAGCAGCAGCAACAGCCGCTCGATGCCCATACCAAAGCCGCTGGCGGGCAGAGCGTTGCCGCCCAGCTGCTCGATCAGCCCGTCGTAGCGGCCGCCGCCGCAGACGGTGCCCTGGGCGCCGATGGCGGTGGAGACGAACTCAAAGACGGTCTTTGTATAGTAGTCAAGCCCGCGCACGATGCGGGGGTTGATCGTGTAGTCGATATCCATGGCGTCCAGATGCTTCTGCACGGCCTTGAAGTGGTCGCTGCACTCTTCGCACAAAAAGTCCAGCACCACGGGGGCGTCTTTGGCAATGGCGGAGCACACCGGGGACTTGCAGTCGAGGATCCGCATGGGGTTGCGGTACAGCCGTGACTGGCAGGTCTCGCAAAGCTGGTCTTTTTTGCCCTCAAAATAGGAGAGCAGCGCTGCGTGATAGTCCTTGCGGCAGCGGGGGCAGCCGATGGAGTTGATCTCGAGGCTGATGTCGTCCAGCTCGAAGAAGTCGAACACCTGACGGGCCAGCGCGATGATCTCCGCGTCGGCGGCGGGGGACTGGGTGCCCATGCACTCCACGCCGAACTGGTGGAACTCGCGCAGCCTTCCCGCCTGCGGCTTTTCATAGCGGTAGCAGGAGGTGTGGTAGAAGTACTTCTGGGGCATGGGCTCGTTGAACAGGCCGTGCTCCAAAAAAGCCCGCGCCACGCCCGCCGTGCCCTCGGGGCGCAGCGTGATGGAGCGCTGTCCGTTATCCTCAAAGGTATACATTTCCTTCTGCACCACGTCGGTGGTCTCGCCCACGGAGCGGTTGAACAGCTCCGTGTGCTCGAACACGGGGGTGCGGATCTCGCGGAACCCGAAGTTGCCCGCGATCTCGGCCAATGAATTTTCAATATACCGGATCTTATAGCTGTCTCCCGGCAGAATATCGGCGGTGCCTCTCGGCGCCTTGGTCAGTAAAGCCATTGTTATCAGAACCTTTCGGTGTTTTTTGTTGTTAGTTGCTAGTTGTTAGTTGCTAGTTGCTAGTTGATTTCTAACCACTAATCACTATCCACTAATCACTAGTCACTAGCCACTAGTCACTAGTCACTAGTCACTAGCCACTAGCCACTAGCCGCTGCAAATTGAGGCCTTTCGCCTCATTTCACCAGCGTGCGCCAGTCGAGGTCGCCGCGCTCGAGGCCGCGGACGAGGGATTCGGCGGTGGCGATGTTGGTGGCCACGGGGATGTTGTGCATGTCGCACAGCCGCAGCAGGTCGTGGTCGTTGGGCTCGTAGGGCTTGGGGTTCAGCGGGTTGCGGAAAAACAGCAGCAGGTCGATCTCGTTGCAGGAGATCAGCGCGCCGATCTGCTGGGCGCCGCCCTGGGCGCCGCCGAGGAATTTGGTGATCGGCAGTCCTGTGGCGGCCTCCACCTGCTTGCCGGTTGTGCCGGTGGCGCAGAGGGAATGATGGCTCAGAATGCCGCAGTAGGCGATGCAGAACTGAGTCATCAGTTCTTTTTTGGAATCGTGTGCGATCAAGGCAATGTTCATGTTTCTTCTCCCTTTTTCTCCCTTTTTATATATCTCCAAATGAAATATATCGGATGGATCGACGGCTCCGGGAACCGTCTATTTGAGCTGCTTCAGCTTCAGCGGTACGTTCTGTCCTTCGATGCGGAAGGCGATCCGGCGGAAGGCTGCGGCGCTTTTGCTCTTCGGGCTGTACGCCCCGGTGACGGTGCTGTAGGTGATGGCGGGGTCTTCCGGGATGATACCCAGCAGGCGGACGCAGGTCCGGTCGATGAGCTCGTCCACCGTCAGCAGCTTTCCCTTCTTTGCCGCCCGGATATCGTAGCGGTTGATCAGCAGACGGCACTGTTCCACGCCCCGGTTGCGCACCAGCTCCGCCAGCGCGGCGGCGCCCCGGACGGAGACGTCGTCCGCCGTGGCCACGACGATGGCCTTTTTGGCGGCTGCCGCCGCCCGTTCCAGCCCGGTGGAAAGCCCTGCCGGCGCGTCGATCAGCACGACGTCGTAGTCGTCCGCCAACGCGTCCGCCGTCTGACGGACGGCGTCGAGGGCGGCCTCTTCCAGCGGCATGCGGGGGGCGGGCAGCAGGTCCGGGCCGTTTTCGTTGTGAATGACCGCTTCTTCAATCTCACAGCGGCCGGTATAGGCGTCATACCAGTTGAAGGCCACGTCCTCCGACAGCCCCAGCATCACGTCCAGCGAGGAAAGACCCGCGTCGCAGTCCACCAGCAGGATCTTTTTCCCCTGCGCGGACAAAATCCTGCCGAGGTGCGATGCGACGGTGGATTTTCCGACGCCGCCCTTCCCGGAGGCGATCAGGATGCTTCTTGTCATGGCGGGACCCCCTTCTTCAGTCGTAAGTCGTGAGTCGTAAGAATGAAAGTCGGAAGTCATCAGTCGGAAGTCGGAAGTCCTGTTTTTGATGGAGGCGCTGTTTCCATGGGAGCGCCCGGAGGGCTTCTTACGACTTACGACTGGCGACTTACGACTGTGTGGCGCGGCTTGCCGCGCTCACCACAGCAGCGTGTTCTGCTTTTGCAGCGTGTTGTCGTTGTTCAGGGTTGAGAAATAGTAGTCGTAGATGTCGGCGGCCACCTGCGCGGTGGAGGAGCCGCTGCCGGCGTTTTCCACCACCACGGTGATGGCGATCTTTGCGTCTTCATAGGGGCCGAAGGTGATGAGGAAACCGTCGGTACCCTCCACGATGTTGCCGTCGATGATACGGGTTTTTTCGGCGGTGCCGGTTTTGCAGGCCACGGTGTAGGCCAGGTCGCCCAGCTTATCGGCGCAGGAGCCTTCGTTGGCCACCAGATACATGCCGTACCGCACCGCCTGCAGCGTGCTTTCCGCGATGTTGGTGTTGACGGCCACCTTCGGCTTGTGCTCATAGAGCGTTTTGGTCAGATCGGCAGAGGTGACGCGTTCCACCAGATAGGGCACGTAGCGGGTGCCGCCGTTGGCGATGGTGGCGACGTAGTTGCACAGCTGGATGGGGGTGAAGGAGTTGTCGGACTGGCCGATGGCGGCCAGCAGCGTTTCACCGCTCTGCCAGCGCAAGCCTAACTCGTCGCGGCGTTTGGGGCCGGCCAGAATGCCTTTCGCCTCGTTGACCTCCAGCCCCGTCTTTTCTCCCAGACCGAACAGCGTGGCGTATTTGTTCATCTTGTCGATGCCCAGGCGCTTGGCCATTTCGTAGAAGAAGATGTTGCAGGAGTGTTCCAGCGCCGTCTCCACGGTGACGTAGCCGTGCTCGGTGTTGTTGAAGCAGGCAAAGGTGATGTCGTAATACTGATAGGTGCCCGAGCAGTAGATCCCCTCGTTGAGACCGATGGCGCCTTCCTCCAGCGCGGCAATGGCAATGACCGGCTTCATGGTGGAGCCGGGGGAATAGGCGCTCTGGAAGGCCCTGTTCCACAGCGGCTTGCCGGGGTCCTGCGCCAGCTCGTTATAGTCGTCGTAGTAGGTGGTCAGCGAGTAATTGGGATAAGAGGAGGCCGCCAGCACGGCGCCGGTATTCACATCCTGCACCACCACCGCGCCGGCGGGGGTCAGTCCTTTGGCGATGGATTCCGCCTGTTCTTCGGAGATCTCAAGGATCCTCTTTTTCAGCGAGGCGTCGGCGATCTCCTGCAGGTGCTGGTCGATGGTCAGTATGACGGTGTTCCCCTGCGACGGGGGATAGGCGTAGCTGACGTCGGAGGAACCGTCCTTGTTGACGGAGACGATCTTCTGGCCGCGTTCCCCCCGCAGGTAGTCCTCCATCACGGCCTCGATGCCGCTCTTGCCGATGGTGTCGTTGAAGGTGTAGCTGCGGGCCTTGATCTGCTGGGCCTGCTCTTCCGTCAGGTCCGGCGCGGCCAGGGCCTCGTCGGTTTTTTCTTTCTGTTCGTTATATTCCTCGGCGCTGATGGAGCCCGTCATGCCGAGAAGGTGGGCGGCGATGGAGCCGTCGCCGATATATTTCCGCTTGGAGGTGACGTCGCCGTCAACGCCGCGGAACATGTAACTGTTTTCTTTGATATAGGAGACGGTCTCGATGGACACGTCCTCCGCGAAGGTATAGGGGCGGTAGGCGGAAAACCCTTCTTTCTGCATGCCGTAGCAGACGGATGCGATCTGAAGCGCCGTGACGGGATCGTAGGCTTCCAGCCCGTATTGCTCGCACAGCACGTCGAGGCAGTTCTGGGGTGTGGCGTAGTCGTTCACGTCCAGAAAATCGGCGGATTTCAGCCTCCGGATCTCCGTCGCCTGCTTGTCTTTGAAGCGGAGCGTTCCCGTCTCGTCAAATTCCAGGGGCAGCGGATCCAGCCAGGTCTCGTTCCGCGCCGCCAGGCAGTGGATCAGCCGGTCGATCAGTACGTTGCGGTCCTGCTGCTCCGTGGGAAATTCAAGATAGTCGAAGGTCAGCACGTTGACCGATTGGTTGTAGACGAGGTAATTGCCGTTGACGTCGAGGATATCCCCGCGGGTGCCCTCTACAGAAACGGTATAGGTTTTTCCGGCCTCGGCGCTGACGGCGGTCCCCTCCGCGGCGGTCATATCGTAGCCGATCAGAACGAAGAAGAAGAGTGTGACCGCCGTGAAAAGCAGCGCGATCAGCAGGACGCGCCGGTTCAGTCTGTGTAGTTTCATATCGTTGTCCCTGCCTTGACGCTCAGGTGTTTTTCAATGGCCCTGATCAGCAGATAAAACGCGGGCAGGGCGGGAACCGTCAACAGAAAAGACGGCAGAAAGCGCTGCAGCACCACGCCCGGCAGCGCGGAAAAATCCTTGACGGCGTATTGAAAGGCCAGCGTCAGAATGCAGAACAGGGTGTTGCACCCCACGCAGAAGACGATGGCCGTCAGCATCGTCCGCCGGAACAGGCAGCGGGCCAGCAGGCTGCAGGCGCAGGCGCAGACCGTCAGGAAGAGGGTGATCGTTCCGTCCGGCAGGGGAGAGGTCACGTCCCAGAGTACGCCTGCCAGCAGCGCGTACCCGGCGGCGTTCAGCTCCGGCTCGTGCATGGCGACGGCGGTGATCAGCGCCGTCAGCAGCCACGCCGTATGGCGCGCGCCGAAGGCCGGCAGAAAAGAGTTCTGCGTCAGCGCCGTCAGCAGGATAATGGCGGCGAGTACAGCGCCTTTGACGTATCGGTTGCCGCGATGCATGTACGCGTCGCCTCCTTTTTCGTGTTGCTGAAAAAAAGCTTGCCGATGTGTGCGGCGGAAGGGGAAAGGCTTATTCCTTCCCTTCGAAAGACGTGATGACGAAAACGTCCGTCAGCGTCGCCGGGGAAACGTCCGGCTCGAGGGTGGCGTAGGCCGCCACGGAGGTGTTGTCCGTGTGAACGTCCGTCACGGTGCCAATAATGAAATCCCGGGGGAAGACGCCGCCCGTGCCGGAGGTGCAGACGATGCCGCCGGGGACGATGGGCGTGGTTTTGGAAAGCCCGGAGAGCCGCAGCAGGCCCTTCAGCGCAAGGGCGTTTTCCGCCTC
>CAMVNL010000092.1 GCA_947168785.1 uncultured Clostridia bacterium
AGGCGATGAGGTTCATGGAAAACCGGTCGGAGAGGTCCCGATACAGGCGCAGGTGGGTCCCCTGCATGGCCCCGTCTTTGGAGAGATCGGTGACGATCAGCGTCTTCACGCCGATGGACTGTAACCTTTCACAGAAATCAAAGGCGCTGTAAGCGGACTGTTCCGTCCAGCCCTTCACCGCCACGAAACCGTCCCGGAGGTCCACGCCCACGGCGATTTTTTCTCCGTATTCCTTCACGGCATTTTTCAGAAAGTCCTCGTTTTCCACCGCCGCGGTGCCGAGGATCACCCGGCCCGCCCCGGCGGAGAGATATTCCTCCACCACGTCCATATTCCGGACGCCGCCGCCGATCTCGGCCAGCAGCCCTGTGCTGCGGATAATGCGTTTGACCGTTTCCAGATTGGGGGTGCCGCCGGTTTTCGCGCCCTCCAGATCCACCAGATGGATCTGCTGCGCCCCCTGCGCGGCAAAATCATCGGCAATTTTCACCGGGTTGTCGCTGTAGACGGTCATCTCGTCGTAGTTGCCTTTATAGAGCCTGACGGCCTTGCCGCCGTACAGGTCAATTGCGGGTAAAATGATCACGCCGTCACCTCATTTCACAGAACGCCCGAAGAATGTTCAGGCCCACTTCCCCGCTCTTTTCCGGGTGGAACTGGCAGCCGAACACGTTGCCTTTTGCCGCGGCCGCCGTCACCGGCGCCCCGTAATCCGTCTCGGCGATCCGGTAGGCATCGTCGCAGGCGGCGTAGTAGGAATGGACGAAATACACGCAGTCGCCGTCCTTGATATAACGGAACAGCGGGCAGTTTTCAGACGTGAACCGCAGGGCATTCCAGCCGATCTGGGGGATCTTGAGGCTGTCCGGCACGTACCCCCGCAGCGGAACGATCTCGCCGGGAATCAACCCCAGTCCCGCGTATTCGCCGTATTCATAGCTTTTGTCAAATAACATCTGCATCCCGAGACAAATGCCGAGGAGGGGCTTGCCGCTCGCCGCGTTTTGGATCACCGCCCGGTCGAGGCCGCCTGCTTTCAGCTTTTCCGCGGCGTCACGAAAGGCGCCGACCCCTGGCAGGATCACAGCGTCGGCCGCGTCCAGCACGGCAGCTTCCGAAGTGATCACCGCCTGCGCGCCGATGTAATCCAGCGAGCATTTCAGCGAAAAGAGGTTCCCCACCCCGTAGTCTACGATGGCGACCATCAGAGGACTCCCTTCGTGGAGGGCAGCGCATCGGCAAACCGCGCGTCACAGCTTGCCGCCTGCCGCAGGCTGCGGGCGGCGGACTTGAAGGCCCCCTCGATGATGTGGTGGGAGTTGCTGCCGCTGAATTGGCGGAGATGGAGCGTCACCTCCGCCGAACGGACGAAGGCCGCCCAGAACTCCTCCACCAGCTCCGTATCGAAATCCCCCACCTTTTCCGTGGGGATCTGCAATTCACAGGTGAGATGGCTGCGGCCGGAGAGATCCACCGCCGTGAGGATCAGCGCCTCGTCCATGGGCAGGATCATATTACCGTAACGGACGATCCCCTTTTTGTCCCCCAGCGCCTCCTTGAAGGCCGCGCCGAGGCAGATGCCGATATCCTCGGCGGTGTGGTGATAATCCACCTGTGTATCGCCCTTGCAGGCGACGTTCAGGTCAAAGCCGCCGTGTTTGGCAAACAACGTGAGCATGTGGTCGAGGAAACCGCAGCCGCTGTCGACCTGCGACTGCCCATGCCCATCCAGATTGAGCGTCAGGGAGATATCCGTCTCCGCGGTGGTTCTTTTGATCGTGGCCGTTCTCATCTTGCCGCCTCCCATAGTTTTCTGACTGTGGCGATAAAGGTCTCCATCTGCTCGCGTGTGCCGATGGTGATGCGGTTATATTGGCACAGCGCAGGTTTATCGAAATGACGCACCAGGATACCGTTTTCCTTCAGCGTCAGGTAAAGCTCTTTTCCGTCGATCTGCGGGTGCTTTGCAAAAATAAAATTCGCGGCGGAGGGCAGCACCGTAAAGCCGCTCTTTTCCAGCGCATTGACGGTATAGGCGCGGTTTTCCATGATCTTCGCGCAGTTAGCTTTCATATAGGCGTCGTCTTCCAGCGCGCCGACGCCCGCCGCCATGGTCATGCGGTTGATATTATAGGGATTGGTGGAAAACCGGATGGTGTTAAGGTCCCGGATCAGTTCCGCGCTGCCGATGCCGAAGCCAAGCCGCGCCCCCGCCATGGAGCGGGATTTGGAAAAGGTCTGCACCACCAGCAGATTGTCATATTTCTTTGTCAGCGGCACCGCGCTCCGGGCTCCGAAATCCACGTAAGCCTCGTCGACCACCACCACGCCGTCCGGATGCTCCGCCACGATCCGCTCGATCTGTTCCGGCGGCAGCGCCATGCCGGTGGGGGCGTTGGGGTTGGCGATCACGATAAAGCCGTGCTTATCCGTATAGTCGGCAGGGTCCAGCGAAAAATCCGATTTCAGCGGGATCTCCGTAAAGGGCAGGCGGTTGACCTGCGCGAACACCGGATAGAAGCCGTAGGTGATATCCGCGAAATAGGCCGGCCGTTTTTCGTCGCAGAAGGCCATGAACGCGAAATTGAGCGTCTCGTCCGAGCCGTTGTTGACGATGACGTTTTCCGGCAGAACGCCGAAGTACTCCGCCAGCTTTTCCGTCAGCGCCTTACATTCCGGGTCCGGGTACAGCCGCAGGCGCTCCGCCTCCTCGCGGGCGTATTGCATGGCCTTTTCCGACGGCGGGAAGGGCGATTCGTTGGTATTCAGTTTGATATACTGCATATCCCGGGGCTGCTCGCCGGGGGTATAGGGCACAAGATTATTCAGTTTTTCAGTAAAAAAACGGCTCATAGTGCTTCCTTCATTCAGAAGATTGAAAGTCAGATTTTTAAAGTTGAAAGTTGAAAGTTAAAAGTTGAAATTCGGAAGCCCTTACGGGCTTGATTAGATTAGTGCTGACGGAAACGGTTATTACTTTTTCATTTTTTTAATCAAAACGCGAAAGCGTTTTCCGATTTTTAACTCTTAACTTTTAACTTTTAACTTTTCAATCAGACTTCCGACTTTGACGCAGCTGAGGCTGCGTGCTACGGCTGCGTGCTACGGCTGCGTGCTACGGCTGCGTGCTACGGCTGCGTGCTACGCGTCTTTTCTCACCGTCACGCTTTTGGCGTGGCCGGTAAGGCCCTCCTGTGTTGCGAACAGGGCGATCTGATCCGCCACCTTCGCAAGAGCGTCCTGCGTATAATAGGTATATTGGGTCTTTTTGACGAAATCGTCCACCGACAGCGGGTTGCTGAACCTTGCCGTACCGCCCGTTGGCAGGGTATGGTTGGGGCCGGCGAAATAATCGCCCAGCGCTTCGGGACAGTAGCGCCCCATGAAGACGGAACCCGCATGGCGCACCAGATCCAGTACCGCGAAGGGATCGTCAAGGCACAGCTCCAGATGCTCGGGGGCCAGCTCGTTGGAGACCTCCACCGCCTCCTGAATGCTGTCCGTGACAATGATCTTGCCGTTATTGTCGATGGATTCCCGGGCGATCTCATGACGCAGGAGCTGGGGGATCTGTTTTTCCAGCTCCGCGCTCACCTGTTCGGCCAGTTCCATGGAATCCGTCACCAGCACCGCGCTGGCCATTCTGTCGTGCTCCGCTTGGCTGAGCAGGTCGGCGGCGGCGTAGACGGGATTGGTTTTGCCGTCCGCCACGATCAGGATCTCGCTGGGACCTGCGATCATGTCAATGGCCACCTGCCCGAAGACCTGTTTTTTTGCCTCCGCCACAAAGGCGTTGCCGGGGCCGACGATCTTATCCACCCTCGGGACGCTTTCGGTGCCGTAGGCCAGCGCGGCCACGGCCTGCGCGCCGCCCACCTTGAAGATGCGGTCAATGCCCGCGACGCTTGCCGCCGCAAGGATCGCCGGGTTGACGCCGCCGTCTTTGCCGGGCGGCGTGACCATGACCACCTCGCCGCAGCCGGCGATCTTGGCGGGGATGGCGTCCATGAGCACCGTGGAGGGATAAGCCGCCGTACCGCCGGGCACGTAAAGCCCCACCTTATCCAGCGGGATCACCTTCTGCCCGGTGACGATACCGCGCTCGTCGTTGATGATAAAACCGTTCCGCTTTTGCTTTTCATGGAACTTGCGGATATTGGCGGCCGCCTGCTCCAAAACGGAAAGGAACTCCGCCGAAACAGCGCTTCGGGCGGCTTCGATCTCCTCCTGCGTCACCGCAAGGACGGAAAGCTTTGCGCCGTCGAATTTTTCATTATACCGGTACAGCGCCTCGTCGCCGTTTTTCCGCACGTCGGCGATGATGTCCGACACCGTGCCGGAGACGTCCCGCGCTGCGGTGCCTCTGGCAAGGATCTCGCTTTTGGCGACCTCCTTCAGCTTCATGATCCTGATCATTGCGATATCCTCACATTTCCCGCATTTTCTTTACAAGACCGTTGATCTGCTCGGTCTTGAACCGGTAACCGGCCTTGTTGGCGATGAGCCGCGCGCTGATCGGCACGATCTCCTCCACCACAGTCAGGTCGTTTTCTTTCAGCGTGGCGCCGGTTTCAACGATATCCACGATCACGTCGGAAAGCCCGAGGATCGGCGCCAGCTCGATGGAGCCGTTCAGATGGATGATGTCGATATCACGGCCCACGGAATTGTAGTACTTCAACGCGATATTCGTAAACTTGGTGGCGACCCGCAGGGTTCTGGCCCGGTTATCGCGAAAATCCTTTTTGGCAGCCACCGCCATGCGGCACTTGCCGATCGCAAGGTCGTGCAGCTCGTAGACGTCCGGCTCGTATTCCAGCAGGATATCCTTTCCCGCCACGCCGATATCCGCCGCGCCGCGCTCCACGTAGATGGCAACGTCGGAAGGCTTCACCCAGAAATAGCGAACGCCTGTCGCTTCGTTTTCAAAAATCAGCTTCCGCCCCGGCTCTTTGATAGAGGGACAGTCGAATCCCGCCGCCTCGAACATGGCGTAGACCTTTTCGCCGAGCCTTCCCTTCGGCAGCGCGATATTCAGCAGCTTATCCATGGCACGCGCCTCCTTCGGTCAGATCGACGACGGCTTTATAACGGAGTTTGGCGGGAACGTTTTTTCTCACGCAGACCGTTTTGCCCTCCGCCGTCAGCTTCTGCGCCGCCGCCAGCACCTTTGCAGGAGAATCCGCCTTGCCGTATAGCAGCAGCACGTCCGCGTCGTATGCAGCGGAAGGTGCGGCAAAGCCCTCCAGCAGGTCCAGATACACGGCGAAGCCCACGGCGCAGGACGTATGCTTCATCTTTTCCATCAGCCGGTCATACTGTCCGCCGGAGACGACGCTTTCCGGCAAGCCCCCCACATATCCCTTGAAGACGACCCCGTTGTAATAGCTCATATCGCTGACCAGCGAGAAATCGATCCGGACGGCGTCGCTGCCGAGGGCGCCGGTCAGCGTTTCCAGCCGCGCAAGGCCGGGGTGGCCCGGAAGCAGCGTTTTCAGGACCGGCAGCACGTCGGAGGGTTTTCCGTAAGAGGCGACCAGCGTTTTCAGCAGGGATACCGTTTCAGCCGCCATATCGGCCGCTTCGCACAGCGCCTGCAGCTCATGCAGGTTCTTTTCGCCGATGCGTTTCAGCAGCTCCCGTTTTTGGGAAGCGGTCAGATCGCACCCGTCCAGGATGCCGGAGATCACGGACAGCTCCGACACGTCCAGCGCGCATTCGGGAGAAATCGCCTGCAGGCTTTTCAGCGCCAGCGACAGCACCTCCAGAATACAGTAATCGTCGATCTCGCCGGTGCATTCCACGCCCAGCTGGCGGATCTCCTTGAAGGAATTGGTCCCTTTTGAAACGCGGTAGACGTTTTCATCATAATAGAGCTTGTTCACTTCGCCCGCGGCGTCGCGGCAATTTTTGGCGATCGAAAGCGTCACGTCGGGCTTGAGGGCCATCAGCTTTCCGTTGGTATCAGTAAAAGTGATGACGCTGTCCGCCACCAGAAAGTCCTTGTTGCGGGCGTAGAGGTCATACTCTTCAAACTTATTCATTTTATACCGGACGTAACCGTAGGAACCGTACAGACCGCACAGCTCGGAAGAGAGGTTTTTTCCGGCGAAACTCGATTCGTTCATCAGGGATGCTCCTGTCTTTCAGGATAGAAATATTTTACAATAGCAGCATGATATCACATTAGCGTATTAAAGTCAAGAAAAATTATCCGGCCTGCTGCCGCCCTGTGAGGATCATGAGAGAGGTGACAAGATCCTGATGGGTCACGTCCTCCGCCTTGAACCGGACCAGCCGGAAACAGAACTGCATGATAGGGCCGGTACACAGCGCGCAGATCAGCGTGCCGAAATTCACGGGGCCGCCCAGCTTCCAGCCGATCGCCGTCACAACGGACAGGATCACGATGCTGATCAGGCCGATGGGGACCTTCGGCAGCTTCTTTTTCAGCTGCACCAGCAGCGTATCCCGGGGACCGCAGCCGAGGGCGGCCCGCATATAGAGATAGAGCGAAAAGCCCTCGATCACAAGACCCGCCAGCATGATGAGCGCGCCGGAAATCTTTCCCGTCATCTCCGGTACGATATTCATCCAGTCAAACAGATCAACTGTTTTCCCGACGATCAGCGCGTCCAGAAACATACCGAGGCCGATTTTCCCCCGCAGCAGGACGTCGATCCCGAGGATCAGCAGAGACAGCGCGATGGAGGCGGTGCCGTATTTGATGTGCAGCGTTTCGGCGACGCCGAGGGTCAGCGCGTCCCAGGGGGCCACGCCGATATTGGCCCGGATCGTAAGATGCACGCCGAAGCCGAAGAAGAACAGCCCCGCGGCCGCCCCGATGATGCGGATAATGACGTCCGCTTTTGGATTCCTCGCGCTTCCCTTCCCTTGTCTCCTCATGATCTTTCATGCTGATTCGCCGTTTCCAGCTCAGCTTCCCGTTCCTTTTGCGCCTGCGCGTTGGTATCAATGGATTTGCCGAACACGAAGAACCGCTGATACAGGAATTCCGTCACGAAATTAATCAGCATGGTGGCGACAAGGACCAGCGTACTGTTCCAATGAAGGGTTTCCACAAGGTAGTTTCCGCCGGTGGTGGAAAGCGGCGTAAAAACAGCATAGTACGCCGCCACCTTCAGCATGGCCACGGGAATATTGTTGGCGGATTTGAAGGTATACTTGCGGTTGATGGTAAAATTCCAAAGTACGGAAAGAATCAGCGCTACAAGGTAGCTGAGCCAATACGGCAGATGAAACACCTTTTCCAGCAGCAGCTCGCTGCCGAACTGAATCAATCCGGCGCTGGCCGCAATCAAGGCGTACTTCACCACACGCAGCAATTCTTTCATCTTATTGCTTTTTGCATTCTCAGACATCGTCACAGGTTCCTTTCTAAAAGAGAGATTCCTTCATCAGGTATGAACAAACAGCGCTGTTATTTGATATTGACGGAGACGCCGTTGACCTCCACGCTGCTTTCGGCGCGGATCAAGATATACCGCTTGCCGTCGATGATGCGCGTTTCAATGAGATCGGACCGGTCGGCGTTCACGCGGATGGAAACGTCCGGCGTATCCACGGCGATGCTGCCGGTGTCGATGATGGTGTGGGGGGAGAACTCAGCGGAGGCGCCGAAATTCTCGTCATACTTCTCCGCGAAGGCCGTCACCTTTTCCTCAGACACGCCGCACTGCTCCAGCACGTCCGTCACCGTCTTTTTGGAAACGGTGGGCATCTCTTCCCCGCCCTCCGCTTTATATTCTTCCAGCCGCTCGCAGACGGCGTCGCGCACCGC
>CAMVNL010000093.1 GCA_947168785.1 uncultured Clostridia bacterium
CAAATCCCCTTATTCCGCAGCCTTCCCGCACGCAAAAAACCGGGCGGACGGGCCGCCCGGTTCTGTACGCCGGAAGAAAATCAGAACTTTCCGCCTCCGCCGCCGTGGCTGGCGCCGGAAGAGGAGGTATGGGTACTGCTGCCGCCGCCGGAACGGCTCTCCTGGGGCTTGGCGGTTCTCGTCACGTTGTTGTAAAGGAACACGTCGTTCTGCTCCCGCAGGAAGAAGCTGCCGGGGCGGGTATAGGCCGCGGCGGCGCTGGCCGCTCTGACCGTTTTCATCTTTCCCTTGAGGGAACTGCCGACGATCATCGCGACAATAAGACCGGCGACGGCGGAAATACCGATGGCCTTGACGAATGCGAAGGGCGCTTTATAGGTGCCTACGTCAATGGGCTCGCCGTTTTTGGCGGCGGTCACATAGCTGTCGCAATCCCTGATAAAGGTGACGAACGCGTCATAGTAAGCCCCGTCGGACAGGCCGTCGGCGATCATATCCTCGCCGATCTTTTCGATACCGAAATCCGTCAGCGCGGTGATCCCGTAGCCCCTGGTGCTGATCCACCAGTCGCGTTCCGCCATGCTCAGCAGCAGCAGCGCGCCGCTTCTGTCCGCGCCGAGGCCGTAACCGTTATAGTCAAAGAAGTCGTCCGCGTAGGCCATGGGGCTTTTGCCGTCAATGGAAGAGGCCGTCACGATCACCACGTCGAACTGCTGACGCTGGCTGACCTCATCCAGCCGCGCGAGCAGCAAATTCTCTTCTTCCTCCGTCAGAAGGTCGGCGTTATCCACCAGCCGGGAGGCGCCTCCCGCAGGAGCGATCAGAAGCGTGTCTTCGTCGGCGGGGGCTGCCAGCAATACGTTCTCTTCGTCAGAGGCGACGTCGGAGGCAAAGCCGAATACCGGCGCGCAGAACAGCAGCAGCAACACAGCGGCGGTCAAAACCGCCAGAATACGATGTTTCATCTTCGCGCACCTCCTTACAGCAGCCAAAGCAGATACTGGACCGCAAACGCCGCCGCGGCGACGCCGAGGCCGACCAACAGGCGGATCTTGTTGAGCTTGCCCTTATCCACCGGCAGGTCGCCGACGAATTTGCCCGTCTGCCCGTTCATGGCGAAGGTGTATTTCTTGCCCTGCCACGTGGTGTTGAGCAGCCAGATGGGATAGAGGGCGTATTTTGCCTTGCCGTTGAACACCTGAATGTTGGAATTCTCCGGCACAACGGTCTCATATCCCATCACCGTCTTCGCGAATTCCTGCTCCGCGCTGGTCTTGACCCGCTCGTTGGCGCGAGCCACGCTCTGATCGGCGGTCACGTCGTATTTATCGGCGAGATACCCTGCCAGATAGGCGGTCTGGAAGTTCACGGCCTCCGCAAAGTTGAAGGGCTCAACGGATTCCGTCAGGTCGTTGGCGATCTTGGTGGAGCCGTCCACCGGGATGCGGTCAAAGGACACCTGCCCGCCGCGGGTCACCATGAAATGGCTGGTCTCGGTGTAGTTGTAGTTCCGGTCGCTCCAGTGGCGGGTGCGGGTGGCGCGGTAGCGGATGCTGGCGTTGACGTCCGCGTCAAACAGCCAGAAGGGCACGTAAACGCCCTTCACCTCGTCGATGTGGTTTTCATTGCTGAAGGCCCTGGGCAGCAGCGTCTTGCCTTTGAAGTGCTGCCGCAGCCCCGCCTTGGCCGCGTTCTTATCCAGCTTGAAGGGGATCACGAAATCGGGCTTCAGCGCCCCCTGGAACTGCCCCGTCATCACCACGGGGTTGTCGCAGTAGGGGCATTTTGAGGCCGCCGTGTTCTCGTCGCACACGATCTCGCCGCCGCAGGAGTTGCACACGTAGACGCGCATCCCCTCGGTCTCCCCCGGCTGCCACTGGGTCCCGGGATTTTCCTCCCAATGGATCTCATCCGGGGCGTCCTGCTGCAGCGCCGCGTCGTAGGAGAGCAGCGTCTGCATCTCGAACTCGGTGTCGCAGTAGGGGCATTTCATCTTTTGCAGCGTGCTGTCGAAGGCGATGGCGCCGCCGCAGCACGGGCACTTGTATTGATTCATAGCGGGCATAAGCCGTCACTCCTTTTTTGAAAAAACAGGCAGCGCAAAGCATCGCTCGGCTGCCTGTCGCAGATTCGGGAAGGTTAGCCGATCACGTCGTTCATGTTGATGGGGTCGCCGCAATTCGGGCAGAATTTCGGGATATTGTTCGGATCGGTCGCCGTCCAGCCGCACTTGTCGCAGCGGATCATCCGCTGGGAGGCGGCCTGCTGGGGCCTGGGGGAACCGCATCCGGCGCAGAAGTTGGCGGTATTATTCGTACCGCAGGCGGGACATACCCACGCACCGGCCGCACCGGCCGCAGCGCCCGCAACGGCGCCGCCCATCACGGCGGCCCCGGCCGCAAAGCCACCCTGCTGGGGGAAGCCCTGCTGGTTCATTCCCTGCGAAAAGCCGCCCTGCTGGGGGTAACCCTGCTGGTTCATTCCCTGCTGGAAGCCGTTCTGCTGGGCATAGCCCTGCTGGTTCATTCCCTGCGGAAAGCCGTTCTGCTGGGGGTAGCCCTGCTGGTTCATCCCCTGCGGGAAGCCGTTCTGCTGGGGGAAGCCCTGCTGGTTCATCCCCTGCTGGAAACCGTTCTGCTGGGGGAAGCCCTGCTGGTTCATTCCCTGCGGGAAGCCGCCCTGCTGGGGGTAGCCCTGCTGGTTCATCCCCTGCGGGAAGCCGCCCTGCTGGGGGTAGCCCTGCTGGTTCATTCCCTGCTGATAGCCGTTCTGCTGGGGAAAGCCCTGCTGAGGCATTCCCTGCGAAAAGCCGCCCTGCTGGAATCCGCCCTGCGCCGCCCCGCTCAAGCCGGTCAGCGCGTATTTGATTTCGTATGCCTGCTGCTCATAGCGGTGATACTTTTCATCATTGCGGCTGTTGGCCTTCTGATCCGACAGGGTAAAGTTGATCTCGCTGAACCATCTGTCCGACACGAGGATCTTGACCTCAAAGGAATACTCATACTTGTATTTCTTGGGGTTGAAGCTCTCCCGCTGGCCGTTGACCTCCCGGAAGATCTCCTCCTTATCCTCGTCGATATTGATCTCCACGCCGGAGACCTCGGAAAGCGGGATCACGTCGGCGTTGGAGGCGATATAGTTGCTTGAACGGGTGACGACAAAATTGCCGCCGGCCCGGTCGATATAGACCTTGGTGGTGTTGCCGTAGGTCTCCGTGGGGCGGAAGGCCTGGATCTTCGCCTTGTTGGCCTCGCGGGACGCCAGATGCTCTTTCATCTCGGCCACGGTCGTTCTTCTGCGGTCGGTCAGCCACGGGGAAATGGCGGAGGCGCAATCCTTGCACATATTGCCGTCCTCCAGCTTCCGGTTGCCCAGCAGACCGATCTTCTCGCCGCAGAAATCACAGAATTTCTTTTCAAACAATGCCATGAGAATACGCTCCTTTCAGAACGGTGGAAGGGGTATATTATTGAACGTCGCCCTCGTTGAAGGGATCGCCGCACTGGGGGCAGAACTTGGGCGGATGGTGGGGGTCCTCCGGCTCCCAGCCGCACTTGTCGCACTTATAAAGAGGCGCGCCTTCCGGCTTTTTCGCGCCGCACTGGGGGCAGAACTTGCCCTTGTTCACCGCGCCGCAGGCGCAGGTCCAGCCTTCCTCGGCGGGCTTGGGGGCGCCGCACTCGGGGCAGAATTTACCGGTGGCCATGGTGCCGCACTGGGGGCACTTCCAGCCGTCGGCGGGCTGCGCCGGGGCGGGAGCGGGTTTCTTCGCGCCGCACTGGGGGCAGAAATTGCCGGTGACGGTGGCGCCGCAGGCGCATTTCCAGCTGTCGGCGGCGGGGGCTGCCGGGGCGGGAGCCGCCGGAGCCTGATAGGGCTGCTCGTTGAACGCGCCCATGCCGCCCATGGCGCCCATCATATTCATACCGGAATTCATCATGCCGTTCATGCCGATGATACCTGCCATGGCGCCGTTGGGGTTCTTGGCCGCGTCCATCATGCCCTGCTTCATGCCTCTGACCATGCCGCCGCGGGCCGCCGCGCCGTTGTTGTACATGATATCGTTCTGATACTCCTGCAGCCTCTGGCGGTCCTCATCCGGGATATCCACGCTGGTGAAGGCCACGGTGACGACCTTCAGGCCGCGCAGCTCGTTCCACTTTTTGGAGAGCGTCTCGTTGAGGGCGTCCTCCAGCTCGGTGGTATGGGTGATCAGCTGGCTGGGCAGCACGCCCATGCCGGCCAGCTTGCCGAAGGAGGGCATCAGCGCGCTGATGAACTCGCTCTTGAGCTGATGGTCCAGCTCCTCGCGGCGGTATTCATCCGCCACGTTGGAGCAGACGTTGGTGTAGAAGCGGAGCGGGTCCGCGATCTTATAGGAATAGGTGCCGGAGCACTTGACGCGGGTTTCCAGCAGGAAGCCGGTCTTGGAATCGCTGATGCTGAAGGGGATGGGATTGGGTGTGCCGAAAAGGTTGTCGATCAGCTCTTTGGTGTTGAAGTAATAGACGCGCTGATCTTTGCCGGTGTCGCCGCCGTAGGTGAACCGGCGGCCGATCTGCTTGAAGGTCTCGCGGATGGAATCGCCCAGGTTGCCGGTAAAGATGCTGGGCTCGGTGGAGGTATCGTAGGTGAATTCGCCGGGCTCGGCGCAGACCTCCACCACCTTGCCCTGCTCCACGATCATCATGCACTGGCCGTCGGCCACGGCGATGCCGGAGCCGTTGGAAATGATGTTGTCGGAGCCCTTGGTGTTGGAGGAACGGTTGCCCGTGCGCTTCACGCCCTTGGTGACCAGCACTTCTTTCGGAAGCGCCTCGCAATAGAAGAATTCTTTCCACTGATCGGCCAGAACGCCGCCCACGGCGCCCAGGCCCGCTTTAATAAGTCCCATAAGTAAAACTCCCTCTCTTTGGTTAGTTTTTGTTGATTTTATTATACATGGACGACAAAATGAATGCAAGACTTTTTACGAAATTAGTAAAAAGACGCCAACTGAGCGGCGTCTTTTTTGTACGAATTGATTAAATTTTTATTTCCCGGAGACATTGCGGATATACCGCTTGAAGAACGCCACGCCGTCGGCCATCACGGCCACGGGGATGCGCTCGTTGGCGCCGTGGGGCTGCCCGGTAGCACGGCGCATTGCGCCGTCAGACGGTTATCTTCATATCCTGCGTATATTTTTTTGTTGAAAAACCAAGGTCTCATCATAATCGGAAAGCGAATCATTGCTCTGCCGCCAGACGGCGTGATACGCCGTGTTACCTGCTCACTTTTCCGAGACCTTGCGGATATACCGCTTGAAGAACGCCACGCCGTCCGCCATCACGGCCACGGGAATGCGCTCGTTGGTGCCGTGGGGCTGCCCGGTAGCACGGCGCATTGCGCCGTCAGACGGTTATCTTCATATCCTGCGTATATTTTTTTGTTGAAAAACCAAGGTCTCATCATAATCGGAAAGCGAATCATTGCTCTGCCGCCAGACGGCGTGATACGCCGTGTTACCTGCTCACTTTTCCGAGACCTTGCGGATATACCGCTTGAAGAAGGCCACGCCGTCGGCCATCACGGCCACGGGGATGCGCTCGTTGGTGCCGTGGGTGGTCAGCAGGAGCGAGGTGCTGACGAGGAAGGGCGAATAGCGGTAGATGTTCTCGCACACCGGCTCATAGTGGCAGGCGTCCGTGCCGCCCATGACAAGGTACGGGGCCACGATGTTGTCCGCGTTCATGCCGGTGCAGATTTCCTCGATGATATGGAAGCAGCGGGAATCCGTGGGAGAGATCTTCGACGGGTTCTTCCAGCCGGGCCGCAGGTTGATTTCGACCTTTTTGTTGCGGATGACCTTTTTCAGGTGCTTTTCCACGTCTTCCACGGTCTGTCCCGGGAAGATGCGGAAGTTGACGTTGACGGTGGCCCGCTGGGGCAGCACGTTGGGGGCGGGGCTGCCGCTGGCCATGGTCACTCCCGTGGTGGTGCGGATCATGCTGGCCGCCGGGGGGATGTAGGTCATCACCTTGGTGATGAGGGGCTTGAGGAGCTTCAGGTTGCAGGTGACCATGCGCACCGGGAAGGTGCAGTTTCGGCCGATCTTGTCGAACAGCTCCATCATCATGGGGGAAAGCTCCGCCTTGAACTGGTGGTTCTCGATATCCTTCACCACGTCCGCCAGCTTGCCGATGGCGGTGTGGTTGGGGGCCTGGGAGGAATGTCCGCCCTTGGCGGTGACGGCCACCTCATAGTCGGCGTAGCCCTTTTCCGCCACGCCGATGCCTGCCAGGTTCTTATGGATCACGCCGCCGATCTCCACCGGCAGGATCGCGCCGCCCTCGTCGATGATGCAGTCCAGATGGATCCCCTGCTCCTTGAACCAGTTGCACATGGCGACGGCGCCGGAGTGCTCGGAGCTCATGACCTCCTCATTGTGGCCGAGGCAGAGATACACGTCCCGTTCCGGAGCAAAGCCCTCCGCCAGCAGCGCTTCCACCGCCTCCATGACGGCGATCAGGTGGTTTTTCATATCCAGCGCGCCGCGGCCCCAGATGAATTCGCCGTCGTCCACGCCGTCAAAGGCGGGGTGGGTCCAGTCGCCCTCCGTACCCTTGGCCACGGGCACCACGTCCTGATGGGCCAGCAGGGCGATGGGGTCGAGGGAAGGGTCGCTCCCCTTCCAGCGGTACAGGTGGCTGCCCCCGGCGATCACATGCAGCTCCAGCTTTTCGTGGATCAGCGGATAGCGCTCCCGCAGGAAGTCGTGGAAGGCGTCGAAGGGAGCCCAGTCCATGGCCTCCGGGTCGGCGGCGGCGATGGTTTTGATGCGGATGGCGTCGGACAGGTTCTTCCGATAGCGGTCCAGATCCACGTTCTCGTCGGGCAGGGGTTTGCTTTCGATCTTCGCGGGGCGGAACAGCGCGGCCCGCACGGGCAGCGAAGCCGCCGCGGCGGCAAGACCGATCAGCACGCCGTATTTCGTTTTGTTGTCCATTTATTTTCTCTCCTTTTTGATTTACGATTCATTCGTTTTTCTTCTATCCCATTTGATGTGTTTACACAAATTGAGGTTTGGCGAGCTGTATGGTTTAACGCACGATCCTTGCCCATAGCGGTAGCGCGGCTGCCCACAGCCGCCCCGCCGCAGGCGGTTCTTGGCATAAACAACATAATATATCCAACCAATCAAACAATCATACGTTTTTATGCAACATATGTTAAAACCGGCTTACGCCGGGGCGGCTGTGGGCAGCCGCGCTACCGCATGGGGCTGGTTTTCACACAGCCGGAAACAGCTATTGTTTATTTCTGACGACTGACTACTGGCGACTGGGCAACGCTCCGACAAATCCCCCTTTGTCCAATTGAAAAAGCCGAATTTGTTTAAATCGCCGCGTCAGCGTTTCCTTGCCCCGGGGCTGCCGCCGGTACGCTTTTTCCGCACGGGGCGCTGCTTCCGGGCGTTCTGCCGCGGGCGCGCAGCCCTGCCGCCCGCAGACCGGACCGTTCCCTTTTTCCGGTCAAACCGGCCGTTACGGAACATCATCAGCCCGAAGAACACAGCCAGCGCCAGGGCGATGACGAAGATGATGCGGAAGGCGGTGCTTTTCAGGATCCGCAGCAGCAGGTCGCCGATCCCCTTGAGCAGGCTGCCGCGCACGTCGAAGGCGGCGGCCAGATCCACCTCCGCCACGGTCTCACCGGCGTATTTGACGGCCGCCCGGCCGATGATATCGCCCTTTTTTATCGGGGCCTTCACGAATTCCGGCATCTGCCCGGGCAGGGGC
>CAMVNL010000094.1 GCA_947168785.1 uncultured Clostridia bacterium
ATATAACATTTACAGCCCGTTACGGTATTTCGCGGCAGCAATGAAAGTTTTCGGTCCGGCATTTTTCAAAAGGCCGGCAGTTTCCAAAGGCAGCGCCTTTGGTCGCCCGCCGCAGCGGGCGAAATCCTTAATCGTTCACAAGATCAGGAAGAGTTTGAGAAACCCTATCAAGGGGTTTCTCAAGTGCGGAGCACATTTCCGCCCTTGTCAAGGCTGCACGGGAATGGGCTTTTCCTCGGTCTCCGATTCCACATCAAGGAAGTTGTTGTGCGCATATAAAAACGCGTGCATCCGCAGGGGACGGCAGAAATCGTCCACGGGCGCGTAGAGCTGACCCTCCGCCAGCCGCAGGCAGGGACCGGTCATTTTCACCTCACCCCGGTCCGTGAGGACCGTATCGCTGTTTTCGGTGAAAGACGCCCTTCTGCCATAGACGGAGACGGTGATCTTTCCCGGTTCACGAAGGACGTCGCCGCCGATAAAGGAGACGATCTGCCCCACGGGAACATACCAAACGCCGTCCACCAGCTGCGGCGGCGTTCTGCCGGCGATGATACCCAGGTCGTAGCCCTTGAATTTCAGCCGCGTCCGGTTGTAGCGCGGGGCGCGGTCAATGGGGGTGATGGAATCCGACGCCTTGTCGACGACGCAGCGGTCCACGATGCGGCCGTCCTCCACATAGGCGGTCAGGGTGCAGGTATCGCCGTCGATTGCCGCCACCGTGAACATGGAGAGCTCCTCCTCATGCTCGTAGGTTTTGGCGTTCCAGACCTTCGGCACCACCTTGGTACCCGGCGGGTTGCGGCCGCCGCTGCCGAGGTTATAGTGGACGGTCCCCTCCGAGGGACGGTCATAGAGGCCCTCCCGACGGCGGGGATAGGAACGGGCAAAGCTGTGTTCATGCCCGGAAAAAACAAGGTCAAATTGCTCCATGCCGTCCCGCATGGTGGGATATGTGTCCTCGATCTCGATCTCCGGACCGGAGAAACAGACCGGAAAATGGTGCGCCGCGAACTTCCACGTTTTATCGCTGCGGGCGGCGTCCTCCAGCAGCCAGGCGTTCATCTCGTCGTAGCCGCTGGTGCCCGTCACGGCGAAGTGAGCGTTGCCGTAGTCAAAGGCGTAGTTGGGGATCTCCCAACCGGCGGGGCCGTTTTTCGGGTAGGAGCCCAGCAGCATGTTGGTGAAATAGGTGGCGTGTTCGGAGTAGTACTTGCCGGTCCCGGTGAAATAGTCGTCAAAGCCCATATCGTCGTGATTGCCCATGCAGAACATCACGGGGATTGATTCCGCCACGCCCCGCAGCCCCTCAAACAGGCCGGTCCACTGCACGTCGGTCTGACCGCAGTTGGTGTTGTCGCCGGCGGTAAGGATAAACGCGCACTCGGGGTGGTCGGCAAGGGCTATTTTAAGAAAGCGGTTGAATTCGGTATAGTCGGCGGGGGGCTCGGGACCGCCCGTCTGGGTATCGGACAGGCAGAGGAACGCAAAGCGGGCGCAGTCCTTTTTTGCCGTCCGGAAAGTGAAGACGGCGCTGCGGCGCGCGTCGTCGCCCACGGTGTATTCGTAGGCAGTATCGGGGGAAAGGCCCGTCATATCGGCAAAGAAGAAATTGCTGACGTCAAGGTCGGTTTCAAACGGGTTGACGAAAGCGTCGGTGCGGCGCCACGGTTCCTCTGAACCGGCGGGGCGGTACAATGCAAAGCCGGACGCAACCTGCATACAGGCGCGCCAGCGGACGGTCATGTTCTCACAGGGATCGACCTTGAGGGAGAGCATGATCTGGTCCGGTGTTTCTTTTGACCCGCGGAAGGGTTTCCATTCGGTTTTTGTCATTTCATTTTACCTGCAAATTGAAGGTTTGCGAGATCTTCAGCGGTAGCGCGGCACCTCAGTGTCGCTATTGATAAATGTAACTTTTGAAATAATCTTTGATCGTAATTTCAGTTTTTCTCGACAGAACAAGTGTCATTTAACACTGCAATTCCTAAAAAGATGTTTATGCCTGTAGCGGCACTGAGGTGCCGCGCTACCATTGGTTGCCCCGACAAATCTATCTTTGCTCACGTCTTCGGTTTCCCGAACACCGGCACGCCGAGGATATCGCCGAACTGCTGTATGCGGACGGAACGGCCGTTCCAGCCGGTGCCGCTGACTTCGTTGGCGTGGTAGACGATATAATTGGTTTGTCCGTCTTTGGAGGTGACGAAGCTGCAATGGCCGGGGCCGAAGGCGGTCTCCGTCTTGCGGAAGACGGCCACGGGGCTCTTGGCCCAGTTGGCGCGGTTCAGCGGGTCGCCGCCGGCGTAGGTCAGCATGCCGAGACAATATTCGTCCGTCCAGCTGCCGGAGGCGGAATAGACCACGTGGGTCTTACCCTTCAGATACAGCGCGGCCGGGCCCTCGTTGATAGCCATGCCGTTACACTCCCATTTCTTTTCGGGAGCGGACAGCAGATGGCGCTCGCCGTCGATATGCTCCGGGTCGGACATGTGGGCGATATAGAGGTTCTGACCGCCGTCGGTCTCCCCTTCCCAGCCGGACCAGACGAAATACAGCTGTCCGTTCAGCTTCACCACCGTGCCGTCGATGGCCCAGCGGTCGGTGGGGTCGGCGATCTTTCCGCAGAAGGTATAATCCCCGTCGGGGGTATCGCATTTCAACACGTACATGCGATGGTTTTCGTTGGCCCCGTCGTCGGCGGCCACGTAGATATACCACATACCGTCGATATAATGGAGCTCCGGCGCCCACCAGTCGCGGGAATACGCGGTCCCCTCCGGGGCGCGAAAGACCACGTGTCCTTCGGCGTCGTAGACGTCCTCCAGCGCGTCGGCGCTTTTCACCGCCACCCCGTTGCCCACGGAATAGCAGTAGTAATAACGGCCGTCCTGCAAACAGTACCAGGGGTCCGCGCCGCCGCCCTCATGGATAAAGGCAGGGTCGCCGCTGCAGGAGGCGGGAAGCAGATATCCGGCGGAGCCGAACACCGTCACAAACAGAGTCGTCACGGAAAGGAAAATCGCTGCGAGAGAGTGGATCATGCCGATCTCCTCCTGTCAGAATTTAGAACATCCGTAGCTGTTGACAAGGGCGTCGATGTGTTCGCCGCGGCGGCACATGGGGCAGTCGATGGTGGAATAGCTGGCGTAATCCGGCAGGTCGTTGGGGTTGAAGACGGAGGCCACCGGAATGCCCGCCACCTCGGAAAAGGTAGCGAAAATGGAGGCGATGCCCGCCACGTTGCCGGAAAAATAGTTGACCGCTTCCACGGCGGTTTCGGCGGTGCGGCCGGTGACAACGGAGATAGCCAGCAGCAGCACGTTTTTGCCCTCGATCATGGGCAGGATATTATCCCGGAAAAAGAGCTGCCCGCCGGAGGTATATTCCGGCGTGATGATGCTGATGGGATTGTTGGAGTTGACGCCAAACAATCCGTCGTTGGTCAGCACGTCGGCAAGGCACGTGCCGGCTACCTCCATGCCGTCAAGGCAGAGAATGGTATCGATCAGCACGCTGTTGGTGTAGTTTTCCGCCAGCGCCCTGGCGATGGCCTTGGCGTGGCCCAGGTCGCTTTTCTGCGGGGTCACGTCGATATAATAGTTGATATGGCTGTGGGAGGTGGCAAAATGCCCCCGATGGATATTCAGCGTCAGCAGATGGCTTTTGGTGCCGATCTGGAACTGCTCGCTCATTGCCATAGTATCACGCCGCCTTTCTGCTTAACATACTCACGCCACCGTCAGGGTGACAGGCTGTACTTCCATAAACGCCGTCGCGTCGGCGACGCGGTCGCCGGTGCCGTCGGTGCCGACAAGGAACTGCGTGAAAGCCGCCTCGACGGTGATTTTGTCGCCGGAAACAGCTGTCTGGGGCACGGTGAAGGTCACGGTCATCATCTCCAGCGCGTCGATATCCGCCGCGGTGGCAACGATGGCGGTTCCGTTGACGCCGCCCGTCACCTGACTGACCGTCATGATAAAATCGCCGATCTCCTTTTCCGCGCAGTCCGCGACAGCGCAGCCCTCGGGCGTGGCGACCAGCAGATCGAAGCAGGCGACGTTGACGCAATGCTCCGCGCGGAAGGTCACCGTGAAGGTCCCGCCGGGGGCGACGGTCTCCTGATCCGCCGTCAGGAAAAAGCGCTCCTCGCCGCCGAGATAGGCTTCCGCGTCTGTGCCGGTGATCATCGCGGTCTGGGCGGGGTCCCCCGTCGTCATTTCATCGGTGATCATGGAGAGAAGCTCATCCGCGTCGGCGGGCGTGACGGCGGCGTCTGACTTGCCGTCGTTATTTTTCTTGCAGGCGGCCATGCCCGAGAGAGAGCAGAGCATCAGCAGGCAAAGGATCAGGGAAAACGTCTTTTTCATGTGTATCACAATCCTTTCATCATAAGAAGGTCACGCGCAGTCCTGCTGCGCCTTTTGCAGCGCCCGCAGCTCTTTCAGCTGCGAGGCTACCATGGGAACGCCGATCAGAAACGAAACGGCGTCGGCAATCGGTTGGGCGACCAACGCCCCGGTCAGTCCAAAAAGACGGGGCAGCAGCAATATCAGCGGCATAAAGACGAAGCCCTGCCGGGAGACGGCCATCACCGTGGCGCGGAAGGATTTGCCGAGGTTTTGCAGCATCATGCTGCCGATCATATAGACGGAGGAAAACACGGCGGGGATCAGCTGGTAGCGCAGCGCCCGTTCGCCGATGACCACCGTCGCCTCTTCCGACGCGAACAGCGACACGATGGGGCGGGCGAAAATCAGGCCGATCACCGCGCCCACCGCCAGCACCGCGGTGGAGGAGGCCGTGGTGATATAAAAGGCCTTCAATACCCGGTCATATTTTTTCGCGCCGTAGTTCATGCCGCAGACGGGCTGAAAGCCCTGCCCGAGGCCGATGATGACGGACAGCAGAAGCATGCTGACCTTAGACACCACCGCCATGGCGGCGATGGCGTTATCCCCGTAGGGCTTGAGGGCGTAATTCAGCAGGATAGTGGCCACGGACCCGATGACCTGCCGCCCGAAGGACGGGACGCCGCCCACAAAAATCTCCCGCACGTAACGGCGGGCAAAGGACAGGCGATTGAGCTTCATGGGCATATTGCCGCCCCGGAAGGTGAAGAACACCAGCAGAAAAAAGCTGATGATCTGACTGACCATGGTGGAGATCCCCGCCCCGGTCACGCCGAGGCCCACGCCCGAGATGAGCACCGGGTCCAGCCCCATGTTCAGCAGCGCGCCGAAGCCGATGCCCACCATTCCCTGCTTCGCGTTGCCCTGAAAACGCAGCTCGTTGTTCAGCGTCAGCGCCGCCGTCTGGAAGGGGGCGGCGATCAGGATATAGCGCAGGTAATCCCGCGCGTAGGGCAGGATCGTGGGGGTGGAGCCGAGAAACAGGGCCAGTTCATCCAGAAACAGCAGGCCGGATACGGCCAGTACCGCGCCGATGAGAAAGGCGATCACCGTGCCGGTGACGGCCAGCCTGCCGGAATCCTCATAGTTCTTTTTGCCCAGCTCACGGGACATGAAGTTGCCCGCGCCGTGGCCGCACATAAAGCCGAAAGCCTGAATGATCGCCATAAAGGAGAAGATCACGCCCACGGAGCCTACGGCGCTGTCGTTGATCTTTGAGACAAAATAGGAATCCGCCGCATTATAGATGGCGGTGATCAGCATGCCGGCGATGGCGGGGGCCGACAGCAGACAGAGCAGCTTGAATATGGGCTGGGTCGTCAGCCGGATGAATTTTGCTTCGGTCTTATCCATCTCACTTGACGGTGACGGTCACGGAGGCCTTTTCAAGCGCGGCGCAGATATCGTTGGTGGTCTTTCCGGAATCGTCCGTTCCCACCAGGAAGGTGGTGGGATCCACCCGGAAGACAAGCTTCGTTCCCTTCTTGGCGGAAGCATCCACCTGATAGGTGACAGTGAACAGGTCCGCGTCTTCAAAATCGCAGGTCGTCGTGATCATTCCGCCGAACAGCACGCCCTCGTCGGTGCTGTTGGAATAGAGGTCGAAAAAGTCGCCGTTTTCATTTTCATAGCGCTTGCTCTTATAGTTCTGAACGGTAACGCCCTGGTCCGCCTCCACAACGAAGCTGGCGCAGGCCACGTTGCGGCAGTTTTTCAGGTGATAGGTCACCGTCAGGGTATCCCCGGCGCTGACTTCGGTCTTATCCGCTTTCAGGGTCACCACGTATTCCCCGGCGGGCACGGTGACCTCCGGCGGAACGGTGGGGACCTGCGGCGAGGAAGAGGTCTTTTCTCCCGCCGCTTTTGTCGTGGGAACGGAGGGTTCCGCCGCCCCCTTCGTATCGCTTTCCGTTTTTCCGCTCTTGTTCGTCGCTTCTTCCTTTGGGACGGCGACGGTCACGGTCTCCCCCTCCGGGGTGGTGACGTTCTCGCCGTTGCGGTCGGTCAGGTTTTCATAGACCACGGCGTCGGTGCCGGTGGCAAGCGGCGCAAGGGCGTCCCCCGGCGTTGCTTCAATGATATGTTTTTTGCCGCAGGCGTCAAAGCACAGGGCCGCGGCACAGCAGAGGCCCACCGCCGCCGCTGCTTTTATCAGATGTTTCAAAACAATCGTCTCCGAATCTAAATATCGTCAGGTCAGGGTCAAACAAAATCCCTGAGCCGTTTGCTGCGGTTGGGATGGCGCAGCTTTCTGAGGGCCTTCGCCTCGATCTGGCGGATGCGCTCTCTGGTGACGTTGAATTCCTTGCCCACCTCTTCCAGCGTTCTGGGGTGGCCGTCTTCCAGGCCGAAGCGGAGCTTGAGCACCTTCGCCTCACGGGGGGTCAGGGTATTGAGCGCGTTGGCGATCTCTTCCTTCAGCAGCGCCTGGAAGGCCGCGTCGGCGGGCGCCAGAGCCTCTTCGTCGGGGATAAAGTCGCCCAGATGGCTGTCCTCCTCCTCGCCGATGGGGGTTTCCAGCGACACGGGCTCCTGCGCCACCCGCAGAATCTCGCGCACCTTTTCGATGGGCATCTCCAGCACCTCCGCGATCTCCTCCGCGGTGGGCTCTTTGCCGTTCTGATGGAGCAGCTGGGAGTTGGCCTTTTTCACCTTGTTGATGGTTTCCACCATGTGGACGGGGATACGGATGGTCCTCGCCTGGTCGGCGATGGCGCGGGTGATGGCCTGACGGATCCACCACGTGGCGTAGGTGGAGAACTTGTAGCCCTTGGTGTAGTCGAACTTCTCAACCGCCTTGATGAGGCCCAGGTTGCCCTCCTGGATCAGATCGAGGAAGTGCATGCCGCGGCCGGAATACTTTTTGGCGATGCTGACCACGAGGCGCAGGTTGGCCTCCTCCAGCCGTCTCTTGGCCGCCGCGTCGTTCTGCTGGATCTTGATGGCAAGGTCGATCTCCTCCTCCGCCGTCAGCAGCGGGATCTTGCCGATCTCCTTGAGATAGACCTTGACAGGGTCGTCCATCGTCAGCGACTTGCTGTCGTCGCCGGAGTCGTAGGCCTTCGCCACGTCGGAATCGAAGTTCAGCGTGTCGAGGGCCGCCTCGGTCATGTCGTCGATGATCTCAATGTTGTTGGCCTCGATCAGCTCATACAGCTTGTCCAGCTCGTCGATATCGAAATCCAGATCGATGATCAGCAGATCGATGTCGTGGGTGGACAGCTTGCCCGCGGCCTTGCCCCGTTCGATCAGATGGTTGATTGCCAGTTTTTTGTTGCCTTCATGTCCTTCCATGTTTTACACACCCTTTATCTTATTTCTGTATTGATAACGTTATGTCACGTTCTT
>CAMVNL010000095.1 GCA_947168785.1 uncultured Clostridia bacterium
AGGTCTTGACGACACCGTCCTTGCCGTCGACCTTCTGGGCGAAATCCCATTGCTCGTCAAAATTGTAGCCGTACAGCACCGCGTTTTCGGAGATGTCCTTCGCGCCGTTGTGCCAGCTGCGGCCGTGGTCGTTGGAGCCGTACCAGGCGGAGGAGCTGAAACAGCAGGTGTCGCAGTGCTGCGCCACGGACACGTTCATAATGCTCTCGTCCCAGGGGGAATTTTTATAGTAGGAGGTCAACTTGCCCAGGCGGCTGAACTCCATCCACGGGAAGCCGTCGCGTACTTTGTCGTCGGGCCATTGCTTCGCCTTGATGCGGAAGTAGTCCTTCACGTCGTCCCGGAGCGCCTCGTCGTCCTTGATCCCGACGATCATGGGCTTGCCGTTCATTTTGAACCAGAGCTCGTCGATCTCGGGGTATTTTTCCTTCACCGCGGGGTTGTTGTAGAGCTCGTCGTAGATCCGGTTCATCACCGTCCCCGAATAGGATGCGGTGTAGAAGGCGATCTTCGGCACGTTCCAGCCCTGCTGATAATATTCGTACCACACGTCGATCAGGTCCAGCGTGCGGGCGATATAGGGGTTGGCGTTGGTGGCGTCGAATACGATGAAATCCACGCCCGCGTCGGTGAGCATCTGGCAGTGCTTGCGCACGACCCATTTATCCGCCTGGAAATAATAGCCGAACAGCGGCTCGGACCAGTGGTGGAAATAGCCCATGGGTCCGCCGCCCGCAGCGGTCCAGCTTGCGTCCGACTGATAGGCGTTCGGATCCGTCTCCATGATCTTCGTCACGTCGAAGGGACCGTCCAGATTGTGCTCGCCGTTCCACAAAAAATAGAACACGCCCACCTTTTTGTCGCTCTCCCCGGCGCTGACTGTCTCACGGCCGAGGGCGTCCACCGCCGCGAGGGAGCCGTTGACGGGGACGGTTTTGACCTCCGCCGGTTTGGCGGCGCCGAAAAAGCCCGAAAGGATGTTCCCCAGGTAGGTGAAGACCAACCCGATCAAAACGATGACTCTATACATGATGCTTCCTCTCTTTCAGATGCGTGATATGATACGATTTATGAATGGATCAGATTGAAGATATAGCCGACGACGGCGAACAGCGGCATTTTTTCGATCAGCTTCTCGAGACGGATCCGTTTCTGAACGTGCTCGGCGTTCCTGTCGTCAATGCTCCATTCATCCGGCATCGCATAACGGATCAGGTCCCGGTCGAAGGCGGCGTAATCCTCTACGCACCCCTCGTGCAGCATGGTGACGCCGGCCTTTTTCAGGTCCTCGAACAGCTTTTCCTTTTCATCGCCGCGGCAGGGGCTGAGATAGGAAAACTCGCCCATCGCCGCGCTGGCCTTCCACCAGCGCCAGGAGAGCTCCGAGCGCTCCAGATGTTCAAGGTACGCGCCCTTTGCGTCCTTCTTCGCCCGCTTCCACAGGGCGTCCGTCAGCGCCACGGTGACGGCGGTCATGGGGCGCATGCTGGCCCATGAACCGTAATAGATCGACAGGGTGCCGTCAAAGGAACCGGCGTGGGCGGAATAAATGTCGAGGATCTTCCCCACGGCTTCGCCGCCGGGGCCGTAGTAGGCCTTCAGAAAGCCTTCCACCTCGCTGTCCAGGTCGCAGTAGGGGTCCTGCAGACATTTTGAGATCATATACGCCCGCAGCTCGGAAAATTCCGTATCGCATCTGTCCACGTAATAATTGCCCTCCACGTAAACGCCCCGGACGTTGTGCTCATACAGGATCTGCATGTTTTTCTGAATGACGTTGAAATTCGGGAAGACCGCAACGGTATGGGAGTAGTTCGTCGCGTAATCCCATACGTAAAGGCGGTCGCAGATCTCGGACCAGTCCGCCAGATCCTGCATGAATTCCCGGTTGCATTTCGCGTCAAAGGGATGGGCGAAGCAGCAAAAGATGGAGCAAAGCCGCACGATGACGTTGTCCCGGGGGACGATATTCTCCGGCGCGGCCTGTGAATACGTATAGGCGAAGGTGTCGATCGCCACGTTGTCGTATCCGGCTGCCTTCACCGCGTCGGCCACCTGGTTCACGAAATTGAGCACGGTGGCGGAATGCTTGCCGCCGTGTTCATTCTCAAAGGCAACACAGCTCTCGCACTCGCAGCAGGCATAGTTGTCGTTCTGGGTGACGGAGACGATCTGCAGCGGCGCAGTGGGGTCGTGCTGTTCCGCCAGCAGCTTCAGTACGTTTTCCGTGCAGATGCGCAGCACCTCCGGATTCGTCAGGCAGGGCTGGTCCGCGGTGCGGACGCCGTCGTGCAGCGCCAGGTATTCCGGGTGGGACTCGGTATATTTCCACGTTTCACAGAGCCCGCCCATGGTGTGGCAGAAGCTGCCGATATAATCCACGGTGCCGCCCATTTCCGGCCCAAGGGTCCGGTAAGGGCCGCCGTTCAGCCCGTTGGCCATGGAATACGCCGCATCGCGGGGGCTGTTCCAGTCGGTGTCGGTATATTCAAAGAACGGTTCGTAGACCACGTCGGCGTCAAAAGGGACTGTGATCCGATCGGTTTTCGGGCAGATGATGATATCCTGGGTGTAGACTTTGCGGCCGCAGTATTCTTCCAGAAAACGGTGCGCGCCGGCCTGCAGGCCCCGCTGCGCCGTGCCGGCGATGTGGATATTCCCGTCCATCGCCGTGATCCGGTAGCCGTTGTCTGCGACCTCCGACACGTCGGCGCGGGAGGCGCTGCCCACGGCGATATAACGGTTTTCGGCAGCGCTGACGGTCGGGATCTCAACGCCAAGGGCTTCCGTCAGCCCGCGGCGCAGCGTTTCGGCGGCGTAGGCTTCATAGGCCGTCGGCGCTTCCGGCAGCAGGACCGACCAGGTTCCGTCGATGACGATACCGCCGGCGGCGGAAGCCATGGGAAGGCTGCCGCAGAGCAGGCAGAGAATCAATACAATGCCGATCATTTTTTTCATTGGCTTTTCTCCTCGTATTTCCCCTGATTGTTTCAATGACAGAATACCGCTCTCCGGCGGCAGGCGCTTATGACGAGATGGGCAGGGCCCGTCCGTATCACATTGTATTATACTTTACGGGTCCCCTCTATTTCAAGTATAAATTGGTTCTTCGGTATATAAACAGGGGGTGCCGCGCTACATGATAATTTCCCGATAAATCCTCCTGCTGTTTTGAAAAAAAAGCTGTTGCATCCGTCTGCCGAATTATGGTAGAATGAACATAAAAGGAAGCAGTATGGGAGAGATAAGATGTCTGGCAATGCCGCATGGGTGAAACGGATCGATTTCAGCGGGAAACCGCTGACGGACGGCGCGACGCTGATTGACAGCCGGTATTATACCGGCAGTGATTTTTATGCCTCCGCCCAGGGGATCACCACCGACGGGCGGTACTATTACTGCACCGGCACGATCGTTCCGCTGAAATTCAACGGACTCACCAAAATCGATATGGCGACCGGCCGCGTTGTGCTGAAAAAGGAACGCTATCTGCCGCCGGAGCTGGCGCGGCAGGGCTTTAACCACTACGGCGGATGCACTTTTTTTGAGAAGAAAATATACGTCGCCATAGAGGACAAGGAGCGCGAGCACCCCTGTATCGGCGTGTTCGACGCGGATACGCTGGAATTTACCGGACAATACCGGATCCTCGGGCCGGAGATCCAGCCCAACGGCAATCTGCCCTGGTGCGCGGCGGATAAGGACAACCGTCTGGTATTTCAATCATTGCGATCATATCAACGTCCTACGCATCGATACGCTGGAATTTGTGCGGCATATCCCCATCTCCCGCTTCGTGGAGCATACGCAGGGCGCGGAGATGTGGAACGGCCTGATCTATATCTCCTGCCATGACACCTGGCCCAAGAAACATATTTATTCCATTGATCCCGCCACGGGCGAAACGAAGCTTGTGATGGAGCGGAGCGCGAAGCACAATCTTGTGGAATCGGAGGGGATCACGGTCTGGCCTATGGCGGACGGCTCCTTCTTCCATCAGCTGGACGTCATCTATCCCTTCGCGCTCGCCATCCGGCGTTATTCCGCCGTCCTGAATGGGAAAGATTGACCGGTCCGGGAATTTCGCAGCGAGCAAAAACACGGATTGGAATGCTTCATAATGAAAAGGTCTTTCGCGTTAATACTTACCGTCGTTATTCTTACCGGCGTTCTGTTCGTCGGGCGGCCCGTCGGCCCGTCAGGGGGTCCGGGTGTTTTTGAAGCCGCCGCCGCAGAAGAGGAAGCGGCGCCCACCCCGGAAACGCCGGACTATTGCCTTTTAAGTTTTTGTAAATCGGAGGGATCACGACCATGTCAATCATCACCAAGGTATTCTCCTTTTTCATGTCCCTGCTGCTGTCCCTGCTGGGCACCACGGGGCTGACCGTTTCCCAAAGGGCGAAGGCGCTGCGCGTGGTGGCGTATATCATCGCCGACAACGCTGCAATGATGGAGGCGGTGGACGAGTCGCATCTTGACGGCCTCACCGATATCATCCTGATCGGCTCGCTGGGCGGCTTCGATAACACGGGCCGCGTGAACCTCAGCGGCGATTTCGATCAGATCATTGCGATTGCCAGGGAAAAGATCGGCGACCGCCCGATCCGTCTGCACCTGAATCTGAACGGCCCCTGGGCGACCGCGAACGGTACGTTTGAAGAAAATATGTTCGCGCAGGGGGAGGAGCACCGCAAGGCCTTTGAGAGCGGCGTGCTGGAGGAAAACATCCGCAGCGTGCTGGAGCAATACGAGCTGGACGGCGTTTTCTTCGACTATGAGTTCCCTGTGGCGCAGGAGCACAAGGACGCCTTCAGCAAATTCCTGGTGTCCCTGAAAAAGACCCTCGGCGAGGACTATGTGCTCGGCGCGGCGGAATCCTCCTGGTGCGCGGGCCTTTCCAAAGACGCCATCCGCGCGCTGGATATGGTGGAGGTCATGTGCTACGACGTGTGGGACGAGGGCACGGGGATCCATTCCTCCTTTGAGATCACCAAGGCGATCATCAAGGGGATGCTGAAGCTCGGCTACAAGCGGGAACAGCTTGACGTGGGCATTCCCTTCTACGCAAGGCCCACCACGGAGGAGACGTACTGGTACGACTACAAGGAGTACTATGACAAGCTCGACGAAAACGGCTGCGCCCCGGACGAGGCCCACGGCCTGATCGCCTCCTTCAACACCCCCGAGGTGGTATATGAAAAAACGGTGTGGACGATCAGAAGGGGCCTTGGCGGCGTGATGATCTGGCATTACGCCTGCGACGTGCCCGCGGATAACGACGCTTCGCTCTTCAACGCGGTGGCGAAGGCAAAGCAGGATATGTCGTCGCGCACCGTCTGCTGATGGGTCGTTGTGGTTTTCCGCTTCTGTCGGGACCATCACGTGATACAAAATACAAGGAGAAAAACTATGAAAACTTTGAAAACTTTGAAAACATCACTTGCTCTGCTGCTTTCCCTGCTGCTGGCGTTCGGCCTGACGGCTTCAGTCTTTGCCGCCGGGGACGGGGTCGTCCTCTCCGGCACGGCGGGCGACGGCGTCACGTGGCAGTTGACAGACGACGGCGTGCTGACCGTCAGCGGCAGCGGCCCCATCGTCGATCACAAGGTCGTGGAAGGCGACGAGGACGGCAGCTCCTCCGTCACGGAATTTGAGAGCATCGGCACGCTGATCTACGATTATTACAGCGCGCAGACCGCCGGTATGAGCGTGGCGGACGCCGAGCACGCCCGGTTTTCCCTCGTCCGGGAAATCATCGTGGAGGAAGGGATTACGGCCGTCCCGGAGGATGAATTCGACTTTTTCTATCCCCGGAAGATCACGCTGCCCTCTACCCTTACCGAGCTGGGTTTTCAGGCGATCAACGCCGTTTTCGCGGAGGAGGTCCTCATCAAAAGCGCTTCCTTCCCCTACGCGCAGTTCAAGGTAGCGGCCTACCACAGCGACGCGGAGCCGTACCCCGATCTGGAAGCGGCGATCGACGGCTACATCGCGCAGCAGGAGGACATTGACCGGTTCGGGAACGATCGGCTGCCCCTGGAGCTGCTGCGGTTCGTCTACTCCATTCAGAGCGGCGCTTATGCGGCGGAGGAAGAGGAGATCGCGGATACCCTCGTCTATTACAATGAGGCCTTCGGCGAGGAGGCCGACAGCCTTGAGGACCTGGTCCCCACGGCGCTGGCCCTGCTGAACGCCCGTTTCGGAACGGATTATACGGCTCCCGATCAGATTTTTACTGTTGAAGAGGCAGAGTGGGGTACCGAGGTCGTGACGGACGAGGCGCTTCAGTCCCTCGTGGATGCGGAAATGGAGCGCGTCAACGATACAAGCAGGCTGGAGGAGCTGGTCCTTTATCCGGACCCGCAGGAGGGCTTTACCGCCTACCAATGGCTGACCGTGACCGCCCCCGGCAAGAGCAGCGCGGCGGAAAACTGCCGGATCGCGGGCGTCAAATTCGTCAGCCTGGACGGCAGCGAGGCGGAAGGCCTCTGTCAATTCTGCGGCAAGGATCATTCCGGCAATCTGTGGCAGAAATTCGTCGGATTTGTTCACCGCATCCTCTATTTCTTTGCCCATCTGTTCGGCGTGAAATAGATCAAACAGTTTCAAAAACGGAATTTACACTGTCCGCAAAGCCGGCTCTCTGACGGGGGGCGGCTTTGTTTTTTTGCAAACCGCTTGCGGTGAGGGCGGCTGATCGTTTATATCAATATGAGAACAACGTGAGGAGTGATCAAGCAGAATGATCGTAAAAGAGATCGACGTGAAAAACGTCATGACCAAAACAAATCTGCCCGTTTCGGATTTCGCGGTCAACCCGAACGTAGGCTGTACGCACGCCTGTAAATATTGTTACGCTTCCTTTATGAAGCGTTTCACAGACCATCCCGAACCCTGGGGGGAATTCGTCGACGTGAAATACTGGCCGGAGATCAATAAACCCGGCAAATATGCGGGCAAAGAGGCCTTTTTCTGCTCGGTGACCGACCCTTACCAGCCGTTGGAAAAGAAATACGGCCGTACCCGCGCCCTGTTGGAACAGCTGCTGGATACCGTTATCGGCGTCAGCATTTCCACATAATCCGATCTCATTCTTCGAGACCTGGATCTGATCAAACAGTTCCCGAGCGCGCACGTGGCGTGGTCGATCAATACGCTGGATGAGGATTTCCGGAAAGAGATGGACCGCGCCGCCTCCATCGAACGCAGGCTGGAGGCGATGAAGCAATTCTATGATGCGGGAATCCAGTCCACCTGCTTTATCTCACCGATATTTCCCGGCATAACCGACGTGGTTGCCATCATCGAGCGGGCCAAGCGTCAGTGCAACCTTGTGTGGCTGGAAAATCTGAACCTGCGGGGCGATTACAAGGCGAGGATCCTTGATTGGGTCCATGCGCATCACCCGGAGCTTGACGGGCTGTATCATGAGATTTATACCGGGGGCAGCCGTGAATACTGGGTTGCGCTGGACCGGGAGATCCGCGCGTACACGGAGAAAGAGGGTATGCTGTATCTCCGCGACGACGACCGGCACCGGTCGCCCTTCGGCGAGCCGCCGGTCGTGTGCAACTATTTTTATCATGAAGAGGTTCGGAAGTCTGCCAAAAGGAAATGATCGGTTATTATTAATGCGGCAATGCAATAGTTGGAAATAAGAAAGGTTGTGCTGCCGCATTAATAAAACGATCATAACGC
>CAMVNL010000096.1 GCA_947168785.1 uncultured Clostridia bacterium
TGCTCCCAATAGGGCTTGCCGTCCTTGATCATGACCTTGCGGTTCATGGTGTGGCGGGCGAAGTTGCGGGGGCGGATGACCACCCGGTCGTCGTAAACCTCGATGATAACGCCGATGCCCATAGCGCGGTCGTCGCCGTGGTGGTTGCCGCAGGCGAGGCTGGGCAGGTTCACCAGCGTCACGCCGTCCTCCTGCTCAAAGCTGGCGTAGCCCTCCGCCTGTTTTCGGGCTTCGCCGCACAGGCCCATGTGGGAATGGCCGCTGAAATAAAAGACGTTTTTGTGGGCCTTCAGAATGGCCTCCACCCTGTCGGATTCCGTTCCGATGCCGCCCTCCATGGGGTCCGTGGCGCTCTCATCCCGGTCCCAGGTGCGGGGCAGGCCGTGTTTGCCGTTCAGGCTCTGGTGGCAGAAGACAAAGGCGGGCTTTCCCCCGGCTTCGTCCAGCTCCCGCTGCAGCCAGGCAAGCTGTTCCTCGCCCAGATGGGCTTCGCACCCGGCGTCCTGCGTGTTGCCGAGAAAGATCAGCCTGTAACCGTTGACCGTGTGGCTGAACCACGTTTCGGTATGGTTTGTGCCGCAAATGGCGTTGGAGCAGGTCAGGTACCGCTGCCGCACCGCCTCAAAGCCGTCGTCGCCCCACAGGTCGTGGTTGCCGACGGTGAGAAAAATATGCTTCGCCGGTTTTGCCTTTTTGAAACAGGCGGCCGCCAGGTCCCAGTTGCGCTGCGACCCGCGGGAGGTGGTGTCGCCGACGGTGATATACGCGTCCATGGGGCGCAGGCTCCGTTCGCAGTCCTTCAAGGATTGGGTCAGGAACCACATGGGCACCTTCGGCACCGGGTGCTGACAGTCGATGTGGTTATCGCTTGTCACGGCGCAGATCAGCTTCGCGTTGTGATATAAAGGGGCTGTTTTTCCCATTTCGCAGGTCTCCTTTTTATCGGATGTTACCCCCTATTATGACACTGATTTCGTCAAAAATCAATGCCTTCGGGCATTTTACAGGAGATAAATCATGAAAAAACTGGCTGAGATCAAACGATTGTATCCGGTGTGGTTCCTTGCGGCAGCCGGGGCGTTTTTCGCCGGCGCCGCCGCGTTCTTCCGCACCTATCTCGATTGGAACAACGTGTTCCTTGTCGTGCTGAGCGCGGTACTGATGATCGCGGGCTTTTCCTGCGGTCTGCTGCTGGCCGTTACCGCGGGGGAACGGAAGTTCAGCGGCAGGGCGGTTCTGCTGACCTTCCTGATCACCAACGCCGTCTCCCACGCGGCGCTGTGGACGGTGCTGACGGTGGTGAACGTGGACGGCCTTTACAACCGCCGGGCCATTTATATCGCCTATTTCATCTTCATGCCCCTGTTTCTGTTGTTCGCGCTGGTCCTTCTCCGCCGCATCCCCAAGCTGGGCATTCGCCTCGTGAACCGGCTGCTGGCGCTGGCGTGCGTCGCGGGAATGGCCTTCGCGGCGGTCTCTCCCTTTTTACGGGACCCGGACGCGCTGACGGTCCGCCTGCTTTCCCCCGGCATGCCGTCCTTTGAGGCCATCTCGGCGGAATCGCTGGCCGTCACGCAGGAGGAAAAAGAGAAATGCCGCGCCTGGTTTGAGGAACACATCCTGCTGCTGGGCGAAAAGCCCGCCCCCGCCTTTTCGCTGGACGTGGACGGCGTGGACCTGAGCCACACCATCCCGTTCTACGATATCACCCGTTCCGAAACGTCGACGAATGAAAAGGGCGGCGAGACCACCACGGTGACGCTGCGCAAAAACGGGCTGGAGCTGCGGGTGACCGGCACCCTTTATGAGGACAACGCCACCTGCGAGTGGACCGTTTATATCGCCAACACGGGGGAGCAGGAGAGCGAACGGATCAACGACGTGCTGGCGCTGGACGCGGATTTTGATCTGAGCCGCCCCGTCCTCTATTACAGCACCGGCAGCGACTGCCGGGCCGATGATTTCACCATGAAAAAGGCCTTTCTGCTGCCGACCGTCGGCCTGCATTATGCGCCCGTGGGCGGGCGTTCCAGCGACGGCTATCTGCCCTTTTTCAACCTCTCCGGCAGATACGGCGGCGTGGTGGCCGCCATCGGCTGGACCGGCGAGTGGAAGAACGACGTGGAAAAGACCGACGGCGGCGCGTCCCTTGCCATCGGTCAGAAGGAGCTGGACCTGACGCTGCTGCCGGGGGAGGAGATCCGTACGCCCCGGGTCTCCCTGACCTTCTACAACAGCGCCAGCCCCATGAAGGGCTTCAACCTGTTCCGCCGGTTCGTGGCGGACTGCCTGACCCCCGCCGGCGCGTCGAAGATCACCTCCTTCGTGCTGGCGGACGAGTTCTCCACCCTGACCGCGCAGGAGCTGATCGAAAAGGCCCGGGCCATCCCGGAGGAGAAGCTGGCCTTCTTCAACACCTTCTGGATGGACGCGGGCTGGTACGACTATGACGAAAGCTGGTCCGACGGCGTGGGCACCTGGAGCGCCAACCGGACGAAATTCCCCAACACCCTGTTCGAGGTGGGCAGCGAAGCCGCCGCCATGGGCAAGCGCTATCTGCTGTGGTTCGAGCCGGAGCGGGTGCGGGAGAACACCTTCCTCTATAAGGAGGGCGCTTCTCACGAGAACTGGCTGATCCGGCCCGAGGAGGGCGGCGACTGGATGTGGAATCTGGCGGACGACGGGGCCATGGAATACCTCAGCGGTTATATCACCGCCGCTTTGCAGGAAAACGGCGTCACCCTTTACCGGCAGGATTTCAACTTTGCGCCGCTGGAATACTGGCGGCAGGCGGACCGTGAGATCTACGGCGGCCGGACCGGCATGGCGGAAAACCGCTACGTGACCAACCTCTACCGGTATCTGGACAGTCTGTTCGCCGCCAACCCCGGCCTGCTGATGGATAACTGCGCCTCCGGCGGACGGCGGCTGGATCTGGAAATGGCCGCCCGCAGCGTGCCCCTGTGGCGCTCGGACTACAACGGCGACCGGCCCGACATCCTTGAGGCCACCCAGGCCATGACCTCCGGTCTGTCCTTCTGGCTGCCCAGCTACGGCACCACCTTTTACGCCGCCGACGAGTACGCCGCCCGTTCTTCCATTCTGCCCTGCTGCTCCACCGGCGACGGGACCTCAGAATTCCTCGGCGCCTATGAAACGGAGCGGGACGAGATGCTGCAGAATTATTTCCCGCTGACGGAGGGCGGCGCGAAGCCTTCCGACGCGGTGGCGGTGCAGTACGGCCTCGGCGCCCAGGGCCACGCGGTGGTGTATATCCGTGAAAAGGTGAAGGCGGAGACGGTGACCCTCACCCTCAGCGGCCTGCTGAGCGATAAGATCTACACCGTCGTCAACGTGGACGACCCCACGGACGTGACGGAGATGTCGGGCTCGCAGCTGATGAAGAACGGCTTTGAGATCCCCGTGACCGAAACGAGGACCGCGCTGCTGTATCGCTATTCGCTGAAATAAGCGGCGGGATACGGCGAATTGCCGTTCTGCGGCAACGAGTTATCAACAGTTCCCAACTTGTTCACAAATTGTTCTTATCATTATTTTGCCGATTTCAAAATTTAATGCGATAATATCTGTCAGTACAGGTATTGGCCGGCTGCGATGGGGCGTCCCTGTCGCGGCCGATTTTCATTTTTCAGGAGGTTCAGGTATGAAAAAAAGTATGAAAAAAGGGCTGGCCCTGTTTCTGACGGCGGCGCTGCTGCTGCCGTCGCTGGCGGTCTTCGCCTTCGCGCAGCCCAAAACGCCCATCGTGTACGTACACGGTGAAAACGCGATCTACGCGACGAAGGAAGACGGCACCCGATACGCGCCCCGGGAGGAATTCGCGGACGAGCTGATTGCCGAAGTTGTGCCGGCGCTGGCGCCGGATTTCGCCAAGGCGATGCTTTCCGGCGACTATACCGAGTGGAGCGCCAAGGCGCTGGAAGCCATTGCGCCCATCTATGAGCCCATCGGCCCCAACCCTGACGGTACCCTGCCCGAGGGCACCGATATCCTCTGGCACTGGTCGCCCGAGACGCTGTCGGCCGACCAACGGTTCAATTCCTACGTGTTCTGGTGGGATCCGCGCCGCGCGCCGCTGGACGTGGCGGACGACCTGAACGATTATATCCAGGCCGTCAAGGCGAAAAACAACGCGGAAAAGGTGGTGCTGGCCAGCTGCTGCGCCGGTACGGGCGAGGCGGCCGCCTATCTCACCAAATACGGCACGCAGGACGTGGCAAAGGTGATCTTCGTCTGCAACTCCCTGCACGGCTTCTCCTTTGCCGACCTGTCCCTCAGCGGCAACGTGACGATCTGCGGCAGCGCGCTGTACCGCTACCTGCAGGAATACGATCTGCTGGGCGGGCTTGACGACGGTATCACCGCTTTCCTTATGGCCACGCTGAAGGCGCTGAACGTGGACGCCACCGCGGACGAGATCATCGACCTGTTCATGAACATCTACGACAAGATCGGAGACTGCTTCATCGCGCCCTTCATCCGCATGTATTTAGGCACCGCGCTGGGCAACGTGGCCACCGTCGACGAGCACTTTGACGATTATCTCGATTACGTGTTCCCCACGGAGGAACTGAAAACGGAATACGCCCCCATCATCGCAAAGGCAAAGGAGTATCATGAGACGGTACAAAAGCCCCTTGACGATATGCTGCGGGAGATCAACGCCAACGGCGTCCCCGTGTATTTCGTCGCCAACTACGGCGAGCAGACCTATCCCGTCGGGGATCTGAGCGATTACGTGGGCGACCAGCTGCAGAGCGTATATATGCAGTCCTTCGGCGCCACCACCGCCAGAGTGCCGGAGACCCTTACGGACAGCTATATCGCGGCGCAGACGGAAAAGGGCATGGGCAAATACATTTCCCCCGACAAGCAGATCGATGCCTCCACCTGCATGTTCCCGGAGCAGACCTGGTTCATCAAGAACCTGCGGCACTCCTATGAGAATACCGCCATCGAATCGCTGATCGACGTCATCGCGCACACGGATGACGTCACTGTGGACACGCTGGAAGCCTACCCGCAGTTCCTGAACGCGAACGAGAGCCTTACTGCGGTAACGCCCGCGCAGGCGGTCAACGCCAACGATATCGACTGGGCGGCGCTGGAACCGCCTCAGATGAACGACGACGGCAATTTCATCGTGAGTATCATCGCGTTCTTTGCGAAGATCGCCGCGTTCATCAACCGGATCATCCGCGCCATCAAGAATCTGTTCGGCGCGATCCAATAATCTGCAATAAAACGACAAAGCGGCCGACGGAGTGATTCCGTCGGCCGCCCTGTTTTATCAGAGGGAAAGATGGAGGAAAAATGGGAGTTTGGCGAGCTGACGCGAACCCCGTAGCGCGGCTCAGTGAGCCGCTCCGCCGTCAGGCGGTTCTTAGCACAAACAATATTTCATCGCCGCTTTGCGGCGATAGGCATCTGCCTGCGGCAGATGTCGGAATCGCATTGCGGGCGGATCACTGATCCGCGCTACATCTTATGCCTGCGGCGTGCCTCCAAAAGACCCCGACAACCCCGCCTTTATTCATACCTTGCCCGTTCGCCGCCGATGAGCTTGGGGCGGGTGCGGGCGCAGACGATGGGGGCTTCGCCGATGGTCTTGACGGAAAGCCGCACCGGCACCGCCACGTCCTTCAGGTGCATGCCGATCATGGTGAGGCCGATGTCGATCCCCGCGTCCGCGCGGATATGCTCCACCGCCACGGGGTGTTCAAAACGCCGGTAGGCGGTGGTGGCGAAGGAACCGCCGCCGTGCTCCCACGGCACTACGCACACGGGGGCGCAGCCGAATTTCTCCGCCGCCTCTTCTTCCAGGATCAGCGCCCGGTTCAGGTGCTCGCAGCACTGGGCGGCGAGGTAAATGCCGCGCTCACGCAGCAGGGGATAGACGCCGTCGAACACGGCCCCCGCCACGTCAAGGCTGCCGCCCTTGCCGATGACGTTGCCGATGATTTCGCTGGAGGAGCAGCCCACCACGAAAAGGCCGCCCTTTCTGACCTGCGCGACGGCCAGCAGCTCTTCCACCGCTGCCCGCGCCTGTTTGGTAATGGATTCATACATGTTCGTGACCTTCTTTCTGATTGAATTATATCACTCGTTCTCTCTGTTTTCAAGGACGATCCTACATTTTATGGTTTAAAAATAATGCTTTATTTTTTATCCAGTATATGATAAAATAAAATGAATACAAATTGGTTTTTGGTGAATTATGACGGAATATGTGATCATTGCGCTGCTGGCCGTGGTGGCGATCCTGCTGATTCTGGTGCTGCTGCGGCAGAAGCAGCTCTTCGACGCGCAGGGAAAAGAGACGGAACGCCTGCTGGAGGACGCCTCCCGGGAGACGGCGGAGGCCCTCTCCGACCTGCGGCGGGAAAACGACGCAAAGGCGGAGACGCTGAAAAATTCCATCGCTCTGTCCCTCAACCACATGAGCGGGCGCATCGACGATATGGGGCGGCAGGCCTCCCGACAGACGGTGGAGGTCATCAAAAGCCTTTCCGAGATGCGGGAGAAGATCGACGGCTACGGCAAAGAACAGACGAAGACCGTCACCGAGGCCGTGGAAAAGCTGCGGGAATCCAACGAGAAAAAGCTGGAGCAGATGCGCCTGACGGTGGATGAAAAGCTGACCGCCACCCTCAACGAGCGGCTGGACAGCTCCTTCAAATCCGTTTCAGAGCAGCTTTCCAACGTATATCAGTCCCTTGGGGAGATGAAGGAGCTTTCCGGCGGCGTGACCGCCCTGAACCGGGTGTTCAGCAACGTGAAGACCCGGGGCAACTGGGCGGAGACCCAATTGGAGAACATCCTCGATCAGATCATCCCCGGCATGTACGTAAAAAACTTTTCGCCGGAGGGCAGTAAAGACGTGGTGGAGTTTGCCGTGAGGATCCCGGACGGGGACGGCCAGACCAGCGCGTTCCTCCCCATTGACTCCAAATTCCCCATGGAGGACTATCTGCGCCTGTGCGACGCGGCGGATAATGCCGACCCGGAAGGGGTGAAGGCCGCCCGGAAGGCGCTGGAGGCAAGGGTTTTCAGCGAGGCCAAAGAGGTGCGCAAGTACGTCTGCCCGCCGGAGACCACTCCCTTTGCCATCCTGTATCTCGCCACCGATTCCCTCTACGCGGAGATGATCTCCTCCAAGGCGAACGTGGCGGACCGCCTGCACAGCGAATACGGTGTGATGCTGGCGGGGCCCTCCACCATCACGGCGCTGCTCAGCTCCCTTGCCATGGGCTTTCGTACCGTGGCGCTGAACCAGCGCGCCAACGAGGTGATGGAGCTGCTGGCGGCGGCCAAGGCCCAATACGATAAATTCACGCTGGCGCTGGACAAAGCCCGGCGCAAGATCGACGAAGCGGGGCAGAGCCTGGACGACGCCCAGAAGCGCAACGGCATCATTCTGAAAAAGCTGAAGGACGTGGAGAGCGTGGACGCGCCCACGGCGGAAGGGCTGCTGACAGATACGTTGTAGCACGGCGCCTTGCGCCGTTGCCGTAGCACGCTGCCTCAGCAGCGTTATGCCACAAAAGTTGAAAGTTAAAAGTTAAAAGTTGAAATGCGGAAGCCCTGCGGGCTTGATTATAAGAATGTCAGGATAACAAAATAGAAT